>JAGQZO010000203.1:3176-5653 GCA_020435515.1 Winogradskyella sp.
ATAGAATCGTAACGGATTATATTGCCATTCTCGTCTACTTCTTTGTTGACTTTCCAATTACCTTTTGGCTTAAGAAGCGTATCGTTTTGAATTTCTAAATCTGAAGCATCTTTAGAAGATTTCTGAGTGTCTTGTGCGTTACAACTTGTAGCTAAAATTGCTACAAATAAAAATAGCATTACTTTTCTCATTTCTTACAATTTTAAATTAGACATCTACATGTTTAAATCCAAAAAAAATGCCATTCCTTTTACAACTTACATTTTGTCAGTATGCTTTATTTTAAATCAATGCTTATTTTACAACGCTTGCTTAGACTTTAGCTTTCTTGTTTTTAAATATGAAGAAGATTATAACTGCAATTGCTAAAATTGAAAGTACCCAAATCCACCAGTTGTTATTTACTTGTAAATCGATTGGTGAAGTGTCACCTATAAGTACTAAACCAGCCCAATATTGTGGTGATAGAGTTCTACCTTTAGCACTAGCCAAGTAATTTAATTTAGCTTGCCTTAAAGCCTCGTCTTTGGGTAATCCGTCAGAAAGGTTATTATAAAAGTATTTTAAGATTTCTGCGCTAGATTGTTCGTCTATTTTCCAAAGACTTGTTAAAATACTTTCACTGCCTGCGTAATTAAAAGCGTGGGCTAAGGAAATCATCCCTTCACCAGGTTGAAATGTTGGTTTTCCGGTTTCGCAAGCAGTTAAGATTGCTAAATTAGAGGATAAATCTTGATTGTAAATTTCGTAAGTGTATAAATAATTGTCATCTAAAATAGAATCGTTGGTAATGCTTTTGGCAAAAATCAATCGAGATAGCTCTGGAGAAATGTTATTAGACTCGGCATGAGTGCCAATATGAATAATTTTATGCTCTTTGGCATTATTTGTAAAAATAGATTTTGATGCATTCTCATTACTAAACAAATCACCGCTAAAAACTCTTGAATACTCTTTTGCCAAATCTAAAGTGAAAGGTTGTGGTAATAATGTTAGGTAGGTCTTATCAAAAAACACAGAATCCTTAACCGCTATTTTGTAGTTAGACTTCATTGTGTTATTAAACTCTGGTGTAAAACCAACAAAATTGTCTTTAAAATACCTAGTACTCTTGTTTTTATCAATTAGAAGAAGGCTAAAATTGTATGAAATACTATAAGAATTTAAAAGGCTATGTTCTATTAATTCTGATAAGCTTTTGGGGTCAAAACTGGTAAGGGTTTCAAAACTTAAATTAAATAAGTCTTCATCTGGCACAATAATTATGCCTGTGTTGGTAATGTCATTCTCAAAAGGTTGCCATAGTATTTTATAAAGTTGATGGTTTAAAGACAAATCGTATTCTAAGGATTCAATATTACGAAGGTGCTTTTCTAAAACAGATTTTAGTTTTGCAGTATTGATTTTGTATGATTTAACTGACTTATTTTCAATTAAAAAAGCATATAGATTCTTATCAATATATACGTATCTTATAATAGTCTTATCGTTATAAAACCCAACTTGGTAGTCTTCAAACGATTGAGAAATTGGGGCATACTTTAAGTTGTAATATTTTGGGTGTTCCTTTTCTAGATTTGTTAAAAATTGAGTCCATTCATTTTTAGCTTTTATAAAAATGTCTAAGCTATTCTGCTGTTCTAATGCAGAATTTAAATCTTCTAATAATTTCTTTTCTTGAGCTTTTATTTCGTTAGAAATATCAATTGATGAAAAGTTTGAAATATTGAGTTGTTGTCTAATTTTATTGTAAAGTTTAGACTCATGAAGGTTTAAGACTTCCTTTAAGAAAGATTGGTCATTGCTCTCATTGTAGAGTTCCATAGCCAATTCTTTAGAAAACTCAAAAACATCATTATTTCTATCTACTATAATTGAAACATTATTCTTATCTGTTAAATTGGTTTTTTGATCTTCAAGAATCTTTAAAGCTTCTTTAAGGTCGTTAAAACATTTAAGTAAAACCGAAGTATCTCTGGTTGCCGAATTATCTAAATCTATTTTTGTTTTTAGAAGTATAGCTAAAGGTTTTTTATAACTCCAGGTATGTGCACTAAGTGCATTGTTGTCTTTATCAATAATAGCCAGTGCTTTGTCAACATAGTCAGATGCTTTTGATAATTGATTGGCGTCGTAATGGATTTGAGCTAAATTTAAGAGTTGCTTTACTTCTAATTCAGTTTGCTTTCCTTGATTTTTTAGAACATAATTGTAGGCCTCTTCTGCTATTTCTATAGCTTTTTCACTATATCCATTTTTTGAATAAAAATTAGAATAGGTAAGCATAGCGTTTAAGAAAAACTCATCATAATTTTCTCCATATATGTTTTCATAATAAGCTTTGCTTTTTTCGTAATAATCCTCGGCAATATTTACATTACCATAAAATTCGTTTATAACACCGTTGTAGTAATTTCCATCTGCTAGACTTAGCTGGTTTGGTTGCTCACTATTTGAGTAAATTTTTAAACCCTCTG
>JAGQZO010000203.1:5751-10343 GCA_020435515.1 Winogradskyella sp.
AGGAAAGTACTTAAGCTTTTGATTGTGCACATATTCGATTAAATCTCTTGCTTTAATGTAATTGCCTTCATTACTAAAATCATCGGCATAATTTTCTATAGTTAACAATAAAAATAGTCTTGCCTCTTCCTTAAAAAAATCTTTGCTTTCTCCTTCTGAGTTTATAAAAAGGTTATAGTTTTTAATTGCTTTTTCGTTATACAGTTGCGCTTGGTCATTATTACCAAGAATTCTACTAACAGAAGCAATATTAGATTGTGTTTTTGCTCTGTGGTAGTATTGGTTCATTGGATTGTTCTCTAACTTGTCTATGATTTTCTCGCCTTTTTTAAAATAATATAGTGCACTATCAATTTTATAAGCATCCCACATTCTTGCACCTAAAGAGTTGTATGCGTCTAATACTTTTGTAGGGTCAGATTTTGGATAGGAGAGGTATAAATCAATAGATTTCCTACTATGCCATATTGCCTTTTGTACATTTCCCATTCTTCTATAATCTACACTGAGATTGTGGTGTATAATGGCAAGCATATCGGCAGTGGCATTTGGCATTTTTTCAGTTTCGGCCAGTGCTAAAAGATTTTGCTCTGAGGCAGATTTATAATCGCGTAAGAATGCATAAAACCTTGAAAGTGTGAGGTGTTTTTGCCTTGAAACTTCTATAGAATCCGTTAATTGAGTAATACCATCTGCAAATTGTAGAACACTTTTAATAGCATCATCTTTTGTTTTGAGTTGTAGCTGTATTTTACCGTAATAATAAATACGTCTTGTAAGTTCTGTATAATGTTGGTGCTGTTTTAATTCTGTAATATTTTTAGACAATACAGAGTCTGCCTTAATGATTTCTCCGTTTGCTAACAAAGAATCTAAGATCTTGGTTTCTAATAGTGGATTGTTTTGCGAGTATATAATATTAAGCAACCCAAACATTAGAAACAGAATAACGCTCTGTTTATAATAGTTGTAAGATAGAGTCATATGTACTGACTTTAGCTAAGTGATTAATCCGTAATTTTAGATAAGAGGGCTTCGCTATTTTCTGAGCCAGATTTTTCTAAATTGGTTTTGGCCTGTTCTATATTTCCTTCTTTTAAATATGCCAATCCTAGATAATAGAAAGCATCATTTTTAAAGACAGAATCATCATTATTTGTTACTTCTTTTAAATAAGAAATTGCTTCACTCTCTTTTTTATCTGCTAATAAGGCTGAACCAACAAAGTAAATTAGAGTGTCGTTACCAACTTTTGTTTTAAGCTGATTAGTCCACGTATTTAAAGCGTCTTCATAATGGCCTTGTTTATAAGCAACCATAGCCTCATAAAACTCATAATTATCAGTGCTACTCATTGTTGTTGGCAAGCCAGGATCGGGTGAATAAAACTCAGCATACAACTGCTCGTTAGAATTTCGGTTTAAGAACCAAAAACTACCAGCAGCGATAATTAAAGCAGCTGCTACTGCAATTTTTCTCCATTGTAAATATTTTACCTTCGGTTCAAATACATCTGTATCTTTTACAGTTGATGGCATTTCATCATGAAATTTATCTAGCTGTTCTTTTAAGGCTTGTGTTTCTATTCCAGATAAAATAGTTTTGATGTCGTCAACTTTTGAAGCAAAGCCTTCTTCCTTTTGTAGTCGGTTTTCAAAAATTAACAAGTCGTCTTTTGAAAGCGAATGGTTTAAATAGGCTTCAATGTTTTCGAATTCTTCTTGTGTTATGTTATTTAAGTCCATTGCTATTAATTATTGTTTAGGGCTATGTCTTTCAATTTTTGCATACAGCGGTATTTTTTATTTCGTGTTGAAGCCGAATCTAATTGCAGTTCTTTTGCAATGTCATTCATCGATTTCTTTTCAAAATAAAACTTACGTAGTAAGCTTCTGCAAGCGTCGCCTAAATTTTTAAAGGCATGCATTACATCTTCTAATCGTTTGTCTTTTAAAATGTCATCATCTATACCATTATTTTCTTCCTCTTTTATTTCAAAATACGACATTTGGGAAGCTACAATGGTTTTTTTATAGCCTTGAGAACGTAGTACATCCATCCATTTGTTCTTAGCAATGGTGTACAAATAGCCACTAATTGACGATTCGCTTTGAGGGATGAATTTATCTTGTTTTACATTTTGCCAAACCGCTAAAAATGCCTCTTGATAGATGTCTTTTGCATACGCTTTAGTACCATTGTTCTTTAAAACAAGGGTTTCTATCTTAGGGTAGTTAGTGTTGTAAATACGTTTTAGTGTAATGGAGTCATTACGCTTTATGGCATCAACCACTTGTAGTGTAGTGTTGGTTTTAAATGTTTCCCTCATGTTAATAGCTAATCATGAGAAAGATACGATTAATTCAATTTTCTACAAATAGTTCCAATTCATACAGTTTATTTTAACGATAAAAGGTTTTATGGCTTGTTTTTTAACGCATCTTTCCCAAGCCATCCACCACCAATGACCAGTAGTACAATGCCAGACCAACGCATAAAATTAAAACCAGAAGACGGAGGATTCATATCAAATTCAAAAACAGATTTTCCGTAAGCATCTTTATCAACTTTTATGTTTTTAGCATCATTTGGAAGTTCAATAATGAAGGTCTGTTGTAGATTACCGCCATATTCTAAAGGGCTACTCACTAACATGTATTTATTTTCAGCCAGCTCTGTAAGCTGTGCATTTTTTTGGTCGGTATCTACAATCCATTTTCCACGTTTGTTGATTTCGCAAACACCATAGGCATTAAGGCTAAGGTTGAAAGAGCGATTCATGTCGTCTTTATCTAGTTTAAAATCATCCAGAAAATAGGCTGGCATAGAGCGTTCTATGTCGCGTTTTAATGCTGAAGGGTTATTACCGTAGTTACTGTTCCACACTTGCCATTGTTGGGCATTCATGGTCATGGAAACAGTGAGCTTGGCATTACCTATAGAGTCTATTCGCATTTCTATTTTTTGTTGCGATTGTGCGTTACCGTATGTACTGAAAAACAATAGGCAAACGATTATGATTTTTATTAAAGTTTTCATGATGATTAATTTTATTGGATACTATTATACACTTGATTGATGATGCCCGAATTTTGATTGTATAGATAATCTGGCGCACCAACAGCTACAATTCTGATGCCTCCTTGTCGTCTAACGGCTTTACCAATCCAATTGAAATTTCCATTGGCAGAATACGTTACACCAGATACAGAATTGCCATTAATTTGATATTGTACTTGCATACCAAAGCTTGATAAATATTGATTTATTGTCGTCATTCCTTGTTGTGCATTTGAAACCGGAATATCATAGATGGTAACCGTAGTCATCTGGTCTGGTGCTACAACCTGAGCGGTAACAATTGGCATTTGAGGTACAGGATGCATCATGGTTTGCCAACCTGCTGGTATTGAAAAAGAGAGCGGATTACCTGCACGAAGGTTGTTGTCAGATAACCTAATGTTATTGTTATTATTGTTGGATCTCACTTGCTGTCCGCCAGACCAAGATGCGACAATGTCATCTACCTTTTTTCGCATAAAATCGTTATCCTTTAAATCCATAGAAGTGACTCCTTGGGCATTAACATTATGAATATCTACAAGGGTATATCTTGGATCACCCATTTGTGCATACTTCATAAACTCTTGCAACTGTTCTTGTCCTTTTTTAAAGGCGTCTTCAGCACTAGCTATGCCTCCTAAACCTTCGCCATTAATGCCAGTAGCTTCAATGGCATAGTATTGGCCATTCATCCTAAATCCTGGATAGGCATGTCCTGGAACAAAATATATTATTGGATCTATGCCAGCTGTAGAAAGTACACTAGCATAGAGTGTGCTCAACTCAATACAAAGTCCTGTGTTGCCAGTGATTACCTCTCGTGGCAATCTTACTTGTTGTACCATAGACTGCACATCTTCAGTACTTTTAGGTACACCTTTGGTACTGCTGTACACCATGTGCGAAAGCCTTGTGGCCTCGTAAATACCCATTAAAAATCGTACAGCATCCTTTTCACTTCTAGAAATACCTGCCGCTTCTCCTTTTAATATTTTTTCTTGTAGATTCTGCGTGTAATACTTTACTACGGGATCGTTAGGAGTTACAAAGCAGGCAATAAGCGCGTCGTTATCATAGACGTCTGCATAAGAACTTATCTCTTCAGCCTTAATGCCTGTGTACACATACTCGTTTCGGTTGGTGAGTTTAAATGTGAAATCTTCTTCTATCATATCATCTTCATCAGTACCATCCCAAGAAATTTCTATTTCTGCCTTTTCAACAGATTCGGTAGTTTTCTCTGTAATTTCATTTTTGAATTTAGGATAACAGGGCACTACCAAGGTCTGGCCAGGAAACATTTCGCCAGAGACAGTAAGTTCAGTCCAGTCGATGTAATTTGGAATACGATACTTAACCGTTACGTCCTCTAATGTTGAAGAAGAGTTATTCGTGATTTTTGCCTTGAAGAGGTAGTATTTTCCATCTAAGGCTTCAGGATTTGCATACACTCTGTGGGCTGCTGGCATGATAAATGCAGATTTTTCAATGCTAATATCAATAGCATCAGCATTACCTTTTTTTGAACC
>JAGQZO010000204.1 GCA_020435515.1 Winogradskyella sp.
ATTACACCTATCGTTTTTGTTTTATTACTCTTAAGCTGTTGTGCAATACGGTTTGGCTTATAATTGAGTTTATCGGCCAACTCATTAACACGCCTTTTGGTATTCTCGCTAATTTCATGGCTATCGTTCAGTGCTTTTGAAACGGTAGATACCGAAATATTTAAGAGTTTTGCCAATTCTTTTAAAGTAGTCATAGTCAATTTTTTTAGTTACATAAAAAAGAGCGCATTGTAAAAATACGCTCTTTCTCCTAGCTATTAATCAATTTAGGCTATTAATTTTTAACGAGTTTAACTGTTCTTGTTCCATTTTCGCCTTCAATTTTTGCCATATAAATACCATCTATTAAACCTGATGCATCAATCGTAGCTTGATTTGAATTTGGTGTCACTCTAACAACTTGTTTTCCTAGAATATCGAAAATCAAAATTGTTTTAATAATTTGACGATTTGAATTGATATTCCAAGTTGAACTTGTTGGGTTTGGAGATACACTAAAACGCTCAGTACTAAATTCGTTTATTGAAAGTATGTTTTGAGTAAAAAGAATATTATCCACATAAACAATACCGCTATTATCAACACTATCATTGAGCGGACTAAATTTCCATTGCCATAATGCCGTATCGGCAAAACCAATATTAGTGAAAAACGACATCGGAATTTGAACCTTAGTCCAAGCTTCGTTTACAATAGGTTCTTGAATACTGATTTGGTACTTATGCTCTGTTATTCCTCCATTGTTACTGATTAATACAAAGTCAAAGCCAACAACTGTTGGTCCTGCCCAATAATCAAATGACACAAAATTATATGCAGACACATCATCGGGACCGCCTTCTCCCTGTCCCCAACCGGCAACACCAAAATTAAATTTAAGTGCTTTGTTCTCAGTAGCCGAAGGATCTAAGTCTGGCTCACCAGCAAGAGAACCAAAGTCATAAGCAACTGGAAAATTAGTTGTAAAACCTGAATTATCGTTATAGATGCTATATACTTCTGCGTTTGGTACATTAGGCAGACTCGCTGGACCAGATGGTACTGGATCTGGAGGTATTACCGCTCCGTTAGGACCATTTATATTGTCTATGTAATAGGTTCCCGTTGCTGTATTACCAGGACCTGAATCTGCAAACAACACTAAAATTGGATAGTCGTTTGCTAAACCAGAACCAAAATTTAAAGTTATGGTTTGCCATCCTGCGGCTGAAGTACTAAAGTAAAGTTCCGTTGCTACTGGTTGGCTTGATGCACCTTCTAGTTTTAGCAAATGCGTTCTATTGGTTGCATCTGGTGCCCAAAAATCTAAAGTCATGGTATTGTTACTATCATTAGAAAGGTCTATGTAGACACCCATATTCATAGCTGCACCGTCAAAGTCAACACCGTTACTTGTTAATTCTAATACTTGGTTTGAAGCATTAGTTGGGTCCGTGACTACAGCTGCAGTAGCACCGTTAAAAGCATTAAAATTATCGTCTTCTGCTACCTCAAAATCTAAAGGAAGAGACTGACCAAAACTTAAAGCTGTTAGAATAAGTGTTAAACACAAAAGAGTAATTTTTTTCATAATTTTTGTTTGTTTGAAGTAATATTTAAATCTTCTTTTATTTCTACATCATCAAAGTCATTATCATTAAAGTCGTAAACCTTTAGATAAAAAAAGAGCGCACAACAGGTACGCCCTTTCTCTTGCTATTAATCAATTTCTGTTATTAATTTTTTATCAACTTTACAGTATTAGAACCAGAATCAGTTGTAATAGTTGCAAAGTAAACCCCTTTATTAAGGTTTGTTCCATCAATAGAGCTTACAGCTTGATTTGGATTCACGGTTAATACTTCTTTTCCTAAGATATCATACACCTGAACTTGAGTAACAACATCATTTGAAACCACAGTCCAATTATCATTTGTAGGATTTGGATATACTTTGAATTCAATATTAGCGAATTCCTCGTTTCCTAAAGTATTTGTAGTACTGAAGAAGATATTATCGATAAATACCGTTCCATTACCAGTTACCAACGTTTGGATAAGGTCTGTACCATCCCATGTTCCATTAACTAATGCTGGGAAGTTCGCGTAATGTGATAAAGGAATAAATACGCTTACCCATTGGCCTGTTTGTAAAGGTTCATCAACGCCAAATCTGTAGAATGGTTCTTCTGGGTTACCACAACAAATCGTAGTACTTAAAGACTGATCTACCAATGAGAAATTCCAAGCCGTAGATGTAGTAGCATAATAATTTAAATGAACAAAGCTGTACGTTCCAGTTGCATTAAATGCCTCACCAAAACCGCTTCCAAAGAAATCAATATTATCAGCTCTAATAACAGTATCTCCATTTAAGTCTGGTTGTGATATTGTTACACCACCAGCAAAGTCTACTAAGTTAAAGTTGGTAAAATCAGATGAATTTGGGTTTCCACTTAATTCACTGTAAATATAAAAATCTGTTCCAGATGAACCACTGTTGTTTGGACCATCAGTTGGATCGGGAGCTGGACAAGCAGGACAGTCAGGACCACCACAGTCTACACCTGTTTCCATTCCATTTTGAATGCCATCAGTACATGACGGAGGGCAAGCAGGACAATCAGGACCACCGCAATCGACACCAGTTTCCTGACCATTCTGAACACCATCGGTACATGTAGGTTCTGGTGCACCTGTTTGCACAATGTCGTCTATGTAATAAGTTCCACCTACAGCAAGCACTGGACAACCACCTCCTTCACAAGCAGGATTGTAATCTGGTTGAATAACTAAAGTTGTGTATTGTTCTGTTCCAGTGAGTCCAGGTTGGCTTGAAAAATCAAAAGTTACTTCAGTCCAAGTGTTAGCATCTGTCACAACCACATCTCTATTGTAAGTTGGTTCTCCACTTAATCCAATTTGGATTTGAAAACGCAATTGAAGGTTTGCTTTAGTTGACCAGATTTTCATTGTAAATGCCGTACCATTTGCCAAATCAATAAAAGCTGAGCCTGGAGTTTCATATCCAAATCCGGCAAACCATTCAGCACCAGCCGGTTTAGAAACTTCTAATACTCTAGAAGACATGTTTCCAGCACTCATATCTGGATTGGCAATATTAGCATAAGCTATTCCTCCAAATTGAAACGCTGCCGTCGTTGTACCATTTTCGAAATCGATAGGTAAAGAGGACTGCCCAAACATAAATGCTGAGGCCATTAGAAATAATAAAAAAGTAATTTTTTTCATAATCATTATTTATTTAGTTATTTAATAATTTGAAACAATTTTTAGAGTAAAATTGCTTATTTCATAAAATTATTGTTTTAAAATTGGATATTTATAAATACCACCTTTACAAAAAACATACAGCGAAATCGTTTTAGTAAATGCTAGCAAAATAGTCTGCAACATGCATAAACATTGAAGTTTAAATACATTGTAAAAACCTTACAATCCTTAAAAACTGTGAGTTGTAGTGGTAATGTTGTGTTTGTTTGTTTGAAAAAATCAGTATTTAAGTTTTTCATGTTTGTCCCAAAGTCCCCAATATGCCCCAACCTCACCTTCTGGTCCAACTTTCCATGATTCATCGAATGATGAAAAATAGAATATGGGTATTTCATTTTGTTTGGTCCAGTTCATAGCATCAATAAAATACTTCATTGCCGCTTCTTCGCCAGCTATGGCATCTCTAAGACCACCTCCTTGACTTGGCCATCCGGTTTCGGTAATAATGATTGGTTTGCCTTGTGCAGCATCCACTACTTGACCATACATAGCTTGCATATGCCCTAAGGCATAGTCAATAGGGCAACCTTCCCAATAGGGATAAAGATTTGCCAACACAACATCTGTAGTTTCAACTAGTACAGGATGACGAGAAAATTCATAATAAGCATCTACATAACCTACAGGAATATTCATACCAGAAAGTGCTTCTTTAACACGTCTGATATAATCCACTAATTCTTCCAATGAAAGGTCATTTCTGTAAAGCACCTCATTGCCAACGGCCGCAACATCAACACAACCTTCTTTTGCTAGCTGAATTAAACCTTCTATTTCTTGTTCATTATCATCTTTATCGTCACCTAGCCAAGCACCAACAAGTGTTTTTAAACCATGCTTTTTTGATAAACGAGCCACATGCTCGTTACCTTCAATACACGAAAAAGAGCGAATCCATTTTGTATAGGGCTTTAAAATGTTTACACGACGCTCAACTTGCGATTCTGTAATGGTATCACCAGGTCTCTGACCATCTTCATACATACTAAAACAGATACCGTGCATACCTTGCTGTAAAGTTTTTCTCCATAACGCTTTTAAGTCTGTTACAGTATGTTTTGAAAGGTCAATACCTTGTGTTATAGTTTGCTTATAACCAGTAGGTTTAAAATATGATTCTTCTCTGTAAGACATCTTTTCTTTCTAGTTAATTATTTGTTATTTTATAATTCTCC
Source organism: Winogradskyella sp. (assembly GCA_020435515.1). Classification (GTDB taxonomy): domain Bacteria; phylum Bacteroidota; class Bacteroidia; order Flavobacteriales; family Flavobacteriaceae; genus Winogradskyella. The sequence continues at coordinate 4,448 of JAGQZO010000204.1, forward strand.
TCTACGCTCTACC
>JAGQZO010000205.1 GCA_020435515.1 Winogradskyella sp.
ATTTTTGAGGGTGAGCATGAAATATTATCAGAATATGCTTTAAATGAACTACTTAGTTCAAATTAAGTATTAATAAAAAACTAATATGTTAGTTTTTTATTACAGACATCGAAGTTTTTACCTTATTAACTTAAAAACTACTATTATTAAAATCTTTTACTAATATTTGAATTCTAAATCTACAAAACCTAACCAATGAGTATAACTGCTGTTAAAAAAGAGCGACTATATCACCTTGACTTCATAAGGTTTTTTGCAGCATTATTTGTTGTGTTTTACCATTATTGTTTCAGAGGTTTTGCAAAAGATAATTATTCTACACTAGAGTTTCAATCTTTAGAAGGTTTTTCAAAATATGGTTATCTGGGTGTTGAGTTATTCTTCATGATAAGTGGATTTGTTATCCTTATGTCAGCAAGAAACTCTAATCTCGTTAATTTCTGTATTTCTCGTTTTACAAGATTATATCCAGCATTTTGGTTTTGTGTTTTATTATCTGCCTCAGTAATAGCGTTATTTGGTGCGCCTCTTTTTAGTGTAGATTTAAAGCAAGTTTTAATTAACCTAACCATGTTTCACGAATTCATCGGTGTTGAACATGTTGATGGTGTCTATTGGTCTCTAACAATTGAATTAAAGTTTTACATACTTATTGGGTTGTTACTTTTATTTAGACTTATAAAATTTATAGAAGTTTTTGGTTGGTTATTATTACTTCTTTCGGTATTACAACTTATTATCCCCTTTTCAGAAGCTAATATTATTTTAAAGGCTATTTACTATATGTGCTTTGTGAAAAGTAGTCCGTTCTTTGTTGCGGGAATGTTCTTTTTCTTACTAAAAAACAACAAGAGTATTCTAAAGAATATTCCACCAATAATAGTATCATACGGTCTTGCTATTTACATGACTTTTGAAAGTACGGCAAATCGTAATTTAAAATATGATGGCGTTTACGATGTAAATACTGTAATAGTTCTAATTACGCTCTTTTTTATAGTTATGTTTTTAGTAAGCACAGATAAGTTAAATCTTTTTAATAAAAAGATATTCTTGTACTTTGGTGTACTCACCTATCCTTTATATTTAATTCATCAAAAAATTGGGTATATCATCTTAAATAGTTTTGGAGCATACATCAATAAATGGGTTTTACTTTTTAGTACTATTATGTTAATGCTTGTTGCTTCATACCTAATCAATAAATACATAGAAAAACCATTAGGAAATTATATGAGACAAAAGTTAAAGGCAAATGAGTTTTTAAATAAATTGAAATTAACTTTAAAGTAATTTAAGCTTTGAATCACAAGAAAAAGAAAATAGCATTTGTTATTGGAGCTTTAACACCAGGTGGTGCGGAGCGTGTTATTTCTACACTCAGTAATGCATTGGTAGAAGACTTTGATGTTGCTATAATTACTTTTAAAAAATCTACTCCTTTTTACAGGTTAGATGATAGAATTAAAGTGATTTCATGCTTTGACAAAATAGACAAACCTACTTCTGTATTTGGGTCTATAAAACTCAATTACAATATCCTTAAAAAGGTTACTGCAATAGTAAAAAACGAAAAAATAGACTTATTAATAGGTTTTATAACTTCAGCTAATATAATTGCAACATTAGCTGCTAGAAGAAATGGAATACCAAGTTTAATTAGTGAAAGAAATGATCCATTAAAAAAGGATATTCCACGTTTTTGGGTAATGCTAAGAAAACTTGTTTATCCAAAAGCAGACAATCTTATAGTACAAACAGAAAAGGTAAAAACTATATATACTAATATGCTGAAGCATAAAAACATTACAGTTTTACCTAACCCAATTTCATCGGATTTATCTAAACTGAGAAAAAATAATGTCACTAGGGAAAAAATAATACTAACGGTTGGCAGACTAAATAATGACAAAAGACACGACAAATTAATTAGAGCAGTAAATTCGCTTAAATTGGAAAGTTGGAAAGTTATAATTATAGGAAAAGGTCCAAATAAAAAGAAACTAACCAACCTCATTGAAAGTCTTAATTTGTCTCATCAAATAGAGATTTTATCAAACATTAAAAATATTCATGATTACTACATGAAAGCATCACTATTTGTATTTACATCTAAGGCTGAAGGTTTTCCAAATGCTCTATTAGAAGCTATGCATTTTGGTTTGCCATGTATTTCTACGGATTGCAATTATGGTCCTTCTGATTTAATTACTGACGGTAAGGATGGATTTTTAGTACCCGTTAATGATCAAGAAGCTTTGATTGAAAAAATTGATAAATTAATTAAGGATGATGCGTTAAAAGCACTTTTTTCAAAGAATGCAGCTGAAACATCCTTAAATTATACCAGTGATAAGGTGACAGAGAAGTGGAAAAACGTAATAAATCAGCATCTCTAAATGAAAAAATTTCTGAAACATATTGCTTATGGTCTATTTTTCTTCGTGCTTATCAACCTTTTGATAGTATTAAAGTATGAATATCCTGCTTACGAAGCTATAAAAAATAAGACACATAAAAACTATCTAAAGTGGAATAGCATTCATACTAATAAAGACACATACGATTTAATAATCTTAGGATCTAGTAGATGTTATACAGGTTTTAATCCAAAGGTTATTGATTCTGGTTTAAACATAGAATCTTTTAATATGGGAACTTCTGCTCAAGATATTGCAGAATCATACTATTCTCTTGTTGAAATTTTAGAGTATCAAAAACCTAAATATGTTGTTCTTGGTACCTTTTTGAATTTATCAGATGACACTCACGATTATTACCAGATTTTTTCGAATGCTTCTTTCTTTAAATCTTCAAAAAATAAATTTGACTTAGTAACTGATGGTTATGGCAGTGAGGGAATAGCTAATTACCTAATACCATTAATGAAATTTAATAATTACATAAAACAAGATTTAATGTCTGTTTTTTCTGATAAACCTGAGAAAACACCTGAGACAGATTGGTATAAAGGTTTTTTGAAAGAAACAGCAATCATTAGCCAAGCTCAGATTGAGACCTTAAAACCTATACCTAACTTTAGCAATACTGCATTTAACGAAGGACGCTTTAAAACTTTTCTGAATAAGATATATGATCTTACAAAAGAAAAAGGAATTAAGTTAATAGTCTTGAGAACACCTTACCCACCATCTCGATTAAAACTTAGTGACAACACTGACGAGGAAAGTTTTTATAAAAATTATTTAAACAACTACAAGGATGTTGATTATTATGATTTGAATAATTATAAGCCAGAGCTATTTAAATATGAAGATGCAGATTTTTCAGATTATCATCATGCAAATATTGAGGGTGCCAGTAAAATGAGCCAACAAGTTGTTGACATAATAAAAAACCAATCAAATAATTAAAAACGACTATGCTTTTTAATTCATTAGAATTTTTCATCTTTTTGCCTATAGTCTTTACTTTATATTGGCTTATTGGTAATAATCGCATAAAGCAACAAAATGTATTAATTGCTGTATCGAGTTACGTATTTTATGGTTGGTGGGACTGGAGATTTTTATTTTTAATTCTATTCAGCTCTTTGGTAGATTATACTATAGGTTTAAAGCTTAATTCAGAAAATAAGCACTCTAAGCGGAAAGTACTTTTATGGGTAAGTATTTGTGTAAATCTAGGATTTCTTGGATTCTTTAAATATTATAACTTCTTTATAGATAGTTTAGTTGAATCTTTTACCTTTTTTGGTGGACAACTTAGTATTAACACACTTAATATCATACTGCCAGTTGGAATTAGCTTCTATACTTTTCAAACTCTAAGTTACACTATAGATGTATATAACAAGAAATTAGAGCCAACCAAAGATTTTTTTGCTTTTATGGCTTTTGTTAGCTTCTTTCCACAATTAGTGGCTGGACCAATTGAAAGAGCAACTAACCTGTTACCTCAATTTTATAAAAAGAGAGAGTTTGTTTACGAACATGCAGTAGATGGATTGCGTCAAGTGCTTTGGGGATTATTTAAAAAAGTTGTTATTGCTGATAATTGTGCTACTTATGCTAATATGATTTTTAATAATCAAGATGATTATTCTGGAAGTACGCTTTTAATAGGTTCGTTTTTCTTTGCATTTCAGATTTATGGTGATTTTTCTGGCTATTCAGATATTGCCATTGGTATTTCAAGACTTTTTGGATTTAATCTCAAACGAAACTTTGCTTTCCCTTATTTTTCAAGAGATATTGCCGAGTTTTGGAGACGTTGGCACATTTCCTTATCTACCTGGTTTAGGGACTACTTATATATTCCACTAGGTGGTAGTAAAGGCGGCACAAAAATGAAAATTCGCAATACATTTATTATATTCATTGTTAGTGGTTTTTGGCATGGTGCCAATTGGACATTTGTTGTTTGGGGAGCATTGAATGCACTCTACTTCTTACCCTTGCTTTTATTAAACAAAAATAGAGTCAATACCAATTTGGTAGCAGAAGGTAAATATTTACCAACAATAAGAGAGTTATCTCAAATGACGCTAACATTTTTTATAACGCTTATAGCATGGATATTTTTTAGAGCAGATAATGTAACCAATGCATTTAGATATGTAAAGGATATTTTTACTGCAGAATTATTTACAAAACCTTCAGTTTTCCCTATGACAATTTTAGGATTGGTAGCCTTCTTTATGTTTATTGAATGGTTAGGAAGATCAAATGAGTATGCAATTCAGAATGTTGATTTTATGAAAAAGCCTATTCGTTGGAGTTTCTACTTTTTATTGATAATTCTAATATTTAGTTTTACTGGAGAACAACAAGAGTTTATCTATTTTCAATTTTAAGTTTCATTTTAATACTTTTAATCATTCTTAATTATCTAATACCAAACAATAAATGAAAATCCTAAAGTATGTAACTTTTGGTTTATTTATTTTAAACATACCTTCAATTGCGCTATCAGCATTTGGTGGTGGTATAGGTAGTTTGTTGAGTTATGTTACTATTTTATTATTAGCTATTTATTATTTCTTAGAAAAAAAGACACGTCCTAATTGGTGGCTCATAATCATTTCCATATTGTTTTTTATGATTGGAGGTTTGCAATTTATTGGCCTTACATCGGGATTTATTTACGATACTATCAAGTATTTTATTTATCTCATTAGTGCTTATGAAATGGTAAAAAACACAAGTATTGCTGAATTTAATGTTTTCTTACTGCTTGGTGCAATAACCGTACCTTTAGAAGCACTACTATTTACAAGTGAATATGGTAGGTATGCTGGATTCTATATTAATGCTAATGTTGCTGGCTTTATTTGTATTACAGGTTATGCAACTACTTATGGTCTAAAAAATGTGACTGCAAAACTTTTAGGTCAATTTTTATTTACGTTAGCTGGCTTGCTTACCTTTTCAAGAACATTTATTGTTATTTGGTTACTGATTAATGTTATCTCTTTAAAAATAAGCATAAAAAACATAAGAATATTTGGTCTTGGATTTCTAATTATCGGAACGCTTTTTTTCATTGATGAAGTTGTAGGGCTAAACAACCCTAGATTTGAACAACTAAAAGGTATAGTTAATAATGAAGGTGTAGACACAGAGGAAATCAATGAAGATTCAAGGGCAGATACTTGGGCAATGTTTTATGATAAGATTTTAGATTCTCCTATAATTGGCAATGGATACGGCTCTTTCTCAGGAAAAGAAGGTCATGGCTTAGGAGTACATAATTCTTATCTTATGGTACTCGGTGAAGCTGGTATACTACCGTTTATTTTATTTGTATCATACATTGGATATCTCTTTGTTATGAGTATATTCTATTTTAACAAAAAGCCAAATTTGATAATGCAAACCATAGCATTATCACTCTTTTTGTTAGCGAATCATAATTTCTTTACATTTTATTACGTATCCTTTGCTGCTATGTGGATTCAATACCAAATAGAATCAGCAAAAATTGATGATGATGTTTATGAAACTGAAGAAAAAGATTCTTTAGCTACCACATAAAAAAAAAGCAGATGAGTTTACTCACCTGCTTTTATGTTGTTTGTTATCTTATTAAGTTATCTTACAATTACTCTTTTGTAAAGTTCTCTTTGTACATCAATTAATTTTACAAGATATATGCCTGGTTGTAAGCTGCTAACATCTACTCGTGTTGTTGACGAGACGCTTAGACTTACATTTTCAACTCTTTTTTGATAAATAAGCTTTCCTGTTAAATCATATAGGTAAAATCCTGTTAATTGATCACTTCCAGAAAGCCTGATGTCTATGTATTCTGTAGCTGGATTAGGATATACTGAAAATTCAAATTCTAAATCTGGGCCATCCACAGGGTCGTCAACTACTACTCCATCATTACAATTATTATCTACAAAAACCGTTACTGTATCTTCATCAAAATCTAAAGCATTAAATACTGTTACTGTATATTCTGTAGTTTCTGTTGGAGATACTTGAATAGACTGAGTTGTTTCACCTGTACTCCAAGCGTATTCATCTCCACCAGTTGCCGTTAAAGTTACTACATCGCCTAAACATATCTCTTGGTCTTCACCAGCATCAGCTTCTACTTCAGGAATAACATTAACCGTAACTTGTTTTTCATCATAACAATCACCTATATACCCTCTAACTTCATAAGTTGTAGTTTGAGAAGGGCTAACAGCAATATTAGGTTGAGTTGCGCCATTATTCCATTCGTATGTATTTGCGCCAGATGCAGATAATGTAACGAAATCACCACTCATTATGTCAACGCTTTCCCCATTTAATATTACAACATCTGGATTAGGATTTACAAATACAGTAACATCATCTGTATCTTCTTGTATTCCAGAAGTAACCGTTACCGAATAAGTAGTTGTAGATAAAGGACTTACAACAATACTTTGCGTTGTTTCTCCTGTACTCCACAAATAACTATCGCCTTGAGTAGCTGTTAAAACGACTTCATAAGAGTCATCTTCACAAACTTGTTCATCTTGACCAGCAGATACAACTAAGAGCTCTTCAACTGTTACGGTCACTTGCACTTGAGATGAACAAGTTGCTGTAGTACCAGTAACGGTATAGGTTGTCGTTATATTAGGATTTACAATAATTGTAGCACTTGTTTCACCTGTACTCCATTGATAAGTCGATGCACCAGACACAGTTAGTTGAACGCTTTCACCTTCAATAATCATTAGATCTTCAGTTATAACTAATGTTGGTAAATCATTAACTACAACTGTTACTTCATCCGTGTCTGAGTTACCAAAATTATCTTCAACTGTCACTGTATAAGTCGTAGTTGTATTTGGACTTACGGTTATCTGAGCTGTTGTTTCTCCAGTATTCCATGTGTAATTTATACCACCAGAAGCTGTCAATACCACTTCTTCACCATTACAAATTTCAACATCGTCACCAGCATCAGCAATAAGCTCTGGAACTACAGTTACAGTAACTTGCTCTGTATCTTGGCAATTTTGGTTTGTTGAAACAACGGTATAAGTTGTTGTTACAGATGGACTAACAACAATAATATCTGTAGTCTCGCCTGTACTCCATAAATAATTGTCTCCACCAGTTGCAAAAATTGAAGCTGACTCTCCCGACATAATAGTTACATCTCCACTAACACTTATATCAGGTGATTCTAAAACATTGACTGTTACCGAATCTGAATCTGTATTTCCGAAACCATCCTCAGCCGTTACTGTATAAGTTGTTGTTGCATTTGGACTTACCGTTATTTGTGCTGTAGTTTCTCCTGTATTCCATATATAGTTTATACCACCAGAAGCTATCAATACCACTTCTTCTCCATTACAAATCTCAACATCTTCACCTGCATCTGCAATAAGCTCTGGAACTACAGTTACAGTAACTTCACCATTACTAGTACATCCGTTTACAGAAGTAGAAGATACAGTATAAGTAGTAGTTGCAGAAGGCGTTACATCTATTGATGCTGTAGTTTCACCAGTACTCCATAAATAATTATCACTGCCAGAAACAGAAAGTGTTGTCGTTTCTCCTTCCATAATAGTGACATCATTACTTACAGTGATGCTAGGTAAAGGATTTACAAATACAGTTACGTCATCAGTACTTGAGCAACTATTAGAGGTCACTTCAACAGTATATGTAGTATCTGCACTTGGTGTAACCGAAATTGAAGCAGTTGTTTGTCCATCACTCCATAAATATGTTGTTCCACCACTAGCTGTAAGTATTACTGTATCGCCCTCACATATTGTTTGATCATTGCCTGCTTCTGCAATAGGTGTTTCATTTACTGTTACAGTTACGCTATCGTCATCACTGTTCCCAAAGTCATCAAAAGCAGTAACGGTATATGTAGTTGTAACTGTTGGACTAACTTCTATTGAAGCAGTTGTTTCCCCATTACTCCATAAATATGTTGTTCCACCAGATGCAGAGAGCGTAACGGACTCTCCTTGGCAAATATCTTGGTCCGGTCCTGCGTTCGCCTCGAACGCTTCCGGAAAAACCGTTATAACAGATATATCAGAAAACCCTCCATCATTAGTAGTAAAAGTAATAGTAACCTCACCTACAGCAATAGGAGTAACAATACCATTATTGTCAACAGTAGCGATGGACTCATCACTACTAGTCCATACACCAGATTGGTCTGTTGCATTGCTAGGAGTTATTGTAGCTGTTAATGAAATAGTATCTGGGATAAAAATTTCAGCAGTATCTGGTGTAACATCTACACCAGTAACATCTACGACAGGAACTGGAGCTGTATTATCAACTTGATTTAAATATTCTTCTAACCAAGTATAACCATTGGGAGAAAGATCATTATGATCTTGTCCATTAGGTACATTAGCTGTAAACCATACTTCTGGAATGTGTGGGTTAGACTGATAGAAATTACCTGGTCTGACATTAGATAATGTTTGAATTGGTAACTCTATAGCAGTAACTCTTGTTGAAGCATCATCAATATCAATACCATTAATATGTTCAGTATCATAAATATCTCTATACTCAGCAACGTTTCCATTGTCATTAATATACTTATAAGCACCAATTTGCGGTAAAACCTCAGTCTTTAATTCACTAGAATCATATATTGTGAAATTAGTATTTCCTTTTAATGGGAAAGGTGTAGTTACAAAAACATCAGCAGGTAAAGGCTGAAAATTATTTTGATATTCCGTCCAAACAACACTTTCATCTGTTTCATATGCAGGAGTTGTTTCGGCTGGATCCATATAATTATTTTCATTATAAATATAATAATTACCGTCAGGGTTGTTATTATAGGCACAGTGTTTCAAAACATTAGTGGTATTTGTACCTCCTTGATAATAATTACCAATATGATTTAATGTAAAATCCCAATCGTCCATTCTTATTAAACGCGATTTCCAATTATGAGCTATATTATTAATAGCATCTACTTTAATTGCCGCACCACCTTTCATTGGTATTCTATGGCTAATATTATAATATGCATTTCTGATCACTGATATTTCACCATAGTCTACATCTCCTTGTGGTGTGGTATCACCTATGATAAGTGCGTTCTTAGATTGCGCCATTAGGCAGTATTGTATGGTTTTATCTGTGGAAATCTCTATATTAGAAGTTAATGCGAAGCATATATCTGGAGTATTAGAAGCAGATAAATGATCAAAGATGACATTATTACCATCTGTATTACTCAAACAGCCATCCGTAGGGGTTGTTTCTCTAAATTTTAAATACCTAACTATAACATTGTCTACTCCAAACATTCTAATTTTACCACCTGTAATGGTAATACCTCCTAAAGGGGCTGTTTGTCCAGCTAATGTTATACCTCCTGTTGCATTACCTCCTTGCTCGGGGCTACTTATAACAATATCAGAATTGAGATTAATAATTCCGCTTACATCAAATACTATAGTTCTATCTTGGTCTTGATAGTCAACTAATGCACTTCTCAATGAACCTATACCACTGTCATTTAAATTTGTGACATGAACTACTATACCTCCTCTACCACCTGATGCATATGCTCCAGCACCCATAGCTGATGGAAAAGCTAACTGCTGACTATATATGCTTGTAAAAAAGAGTGATATAAAAAGTAGAAATATTGCATAGGATTTTTTGTAAATAAGTAGGTTTTTCAAAGGTTTCATTTTCATTCTTCTATTAATCAATTATTTGGGGTATAACAATATTAAATATTAAAAATCTATTTTAAAGTCTAAATACAATAAAATTCGATTAAAAACATTTTTTTGTAAGAAAAAACTTTTAAAATTGTTTTTCATCTACAAAACTCAAATAAATACGTTTAAAGGCACAATATAGATTACGGATTTTCACTTTTAACAACATGAATCTTTTTCTTACAAATAAAATGTCTTTGTCGATAAAATTCGAAATTAAAGATTTTAAACCTCTTATTGATAATGAGAATGTTATGAATATTAAAAAGTTATAACAAGTTTATTAACAATCTAATACATGAAATAAATAGAGATGCATTCGAATTCCAATTAAGTAATAAAGTATATATAAAACCTATAAGGAACACCTATTTGCACTTTGGACGTTTTTTAAAGTAAATTATCATAAAAATTAATGATTGTAATAATCATTTTATATTATTGTTGCTTATAATAATGCATAAATGTCTAGAGTCTCCAAATCTTTAAAAAATGCAAAAGTTGGTGTGTTTTTCTTCATGCTATCAATTTTTGTACAATTCTTTTCCAGAAAGATTTTCTTAGATAATCTTGGTGATGAATTTATAGGTTTAGAAACTACACTTAGAAGTATATTAAGTTTTCTCAATTTGGCTGAGTTAGGTATTGGTACGGCTATAGGATTTACACTATATAAACCAATTTTTGATAAAAACTATCTAGAAATTAACAAGATTATAGCACTACTTGGTGTACTCTACAGAAAAATCGGGTATATCATTTTTGGTGTAGGTTTCATAATCTCTCTTTTTTTTCCATTAATTTTTGAAGAGGCCCCTTTCTCTTTAATGCTCATATATTATGTATTTTATTCGTTATTGATATCTGTTTTACTAAGTTATTTTGTCAACTATCATATAAGCTTATTAGGCGCAGACCAAAAAGGATATATTGTTCAGCAATACTTTCAAACTTTTAATATTTTTCGCGTTATTCTTCAGGTTATTGTTGCTCTGTATTTTAAAAACTTTTATCTCTACATTACCCTAGAATTGGTCTTTAGCATAGTATATAGTATTGTTGTACGCTACAAAATAAAAAAAGAATATCCTTGGTTAATTATTAATTCCTCTCAGAAAACCGAAATCGTCAAGGAGTATCCTGAGATAATTGTTAAGATTAAACAGGTATTTTTCCATAAAATCAGTGCTTTTGTTAAAAATGGCACAGATAATCTATTAATATATGGGCTTATCAACCTACAAAGTGTTGCTTTTTTTGGCAATTATCAATTAATATTCTTAAAACTTATTGGTCTTGTAAAAATGGCCTTTGCTGGTACAGGCTCTGCAGTAGGTAATTTAATTGCCGAAGATGATGAAAACAATATCAAGAAAGTACTTTGGGA
>JAGQZO010000206.1:0-3971 GCA_020435515.1 Winogradskyella sp.
GGAAGGCAATTGCAAAAAATGATGCTGGATTGGTATTTTAGTCAGACTTCTGACAAAATTTGGTTAGGCACTGATCCCAATACAAGAGCTGAATATTTTTATAGAAAATCTGGATGGAAAGCCGTTGGGACACATGGCAATGGTGAAATCAAATTTGAAATGACTCATGAGAATTGGAAAAAATATGGCTGCTAAGAATATTCATAACATCTTTTCCCTATAAACCAACCTTTAAAAAAGCATTATAAAAGGAAAGTACATAAACCAACTACTCATCTTCCTCTTCCAACTTATACAAACTCGGCAAGCTGATTTTGAAGCGTACAGCAATCAATCTAATAATGATTACCACCAAACCTGCTATGATGAAAAGGTAGTTCTCATCTTCTAAAAATTGCCTAAGCGCAAAATAGGTTAAACCACCAACAATACAAGCTGTAGCGTAAATCTCTTTTCTAAAAATTACAGGAATTTCGTTGCACAAAATATCTCTGGTTACACCACCAAAACATGCTGTCATTGTACCAAGTGCAATACAGATTAAAGGATGTAATCCTGCAACCAAACCCGTTTCTATACCAACAACCGTGTACAGACCAATACCTATAGTATCAAACAAAAATAATGAACGTCGTAGATGCTTTAGATAATTTCTAAAAACCACTGCAAAAATTGCTGAAGCTATAATTACATAAACAAAAGTCATATTTCGCATCCAAGATACGGGTTCTACTCCCACCATAATGTCACGCAACGTTCCACCACCAACTGCAGTCACAAAAGCAATAATTAAAACACCAAAGGGATCCATACGTTTGCTCATGGCAACCAGAACACCAGAAATAGAAAAGGAAATGGTTCCTAATATGTCTAAAGTTTGAAAAAACATATTAATTTCCGTGCTTGACACGGAATCTACTACATTACATTATTATACAAACAAATCTAATCTTTAATCTAGATACTTCGACTACGCTCAGTATAAGTGTTTCGTACAAGATTTTCTTCGCTACCGCTTGAAAATCTTGGCTCTCTGCTTACATGCTTTGAGTGTAGTAATTATAGTCTTTTATCACAGTAGCTACAAAATCTATAGGCTTTTCCTTAGGGTCTACAGCCATTACTTTAGCCAATCTATGGTAAAGGTTTAAAATAATATTGTGATTTCCTTTTAAAACCGCTTCATCATAAAGGTTCTTCACTTTTTGTATATCGCTATCATTTAAAACCGTTACCTGGCTGTAAGTTGGTACATAATCTAGAGGAATCTCTTTAAGAATTGTATCATTTATATTTACTTTTTGTCGTTCACTTATAACTGTAGTACCTGCTGCAATATCACCAATTCGCTGACCATTTCCTTTTATCAGAATTGTTAACGCTGCTCCACCACCAATAGTAATTACCACATCTACTATTCGCAAAATCCATCTTACAAAATAATTAGCAAAACTCGGCTTAGAGCCATCGAGTTTAACCACTCTAGTTTTCATTATACTCTTGCCAATAGTTTTACCATCCCAAAACGTTTCTAACAAAACGTAGTATAAAAAAGCAGGAAGGTTAACCAAAAGATAAATAGCCCAAACATCTCGCATCTCTAAATCCATAGCTCCCAAAAGCAGCAATGTTGCTATAAAATAGCAAAAAATCACTACACTATCAATAAGGTATCCCAACAAGCGATCACCAATACTTGCAACATTTTGGTTTATCCCTACATTTTGAGCGGTTTCTATTTGAAATTCATCCATATTTTCTTTTCTTTGAGAAACTAAAGGTTTGGTATATGCGCGAAGCTGCTTTTGTGAAGCAAAATAAAGATAAATGGTTAGAATTTGAAAGTATTCTTAAAAATAAAACCAACATTGATCCTGACTTACTTTCGGACCTCTACATTGAAGTTACAGATCATCTGAGCTACGCAAAAACCTTCTACAAAAACAGTAATACAGAACGGTATTTAAACCAATTAGCCTCTAAAGCGCATCAGCATATTTATAAAACCAAAAAAGAGCCAAAAAACAGATTAATTTCATTTTTCACAACAGAATTTCCTTCGATGTTTTACCAACATCAACGCGAATTATTAATTACTTTTTTAGTCTTTGCGTTTTTTGCTTTTGTTGGTGCCTACTCTACCGCAGGAGATGGTGATTTTGTAAGGGCTTTTGGGCTAGGTGATGGCTATGTAAACATGACCTTAGAAAACATAGAAAAAGGAGATCCTATGGCTGTTTATAAAGAACAAGGAGAATTTAACATGTTTCTTGGTATTACTATAAACAACATTAAGGTAGCTCTTTTTGCTTTTGGCTATGGCATCTTGTTTGGTGTAGGCAGTCTTTACTTTATGATGCGCAATGCAATTATGCTAGGTAGTTTTCAGTACTTTTTTTATCAGCAAGGATTACTCTGGGAATCTGCCAGAACCATCTGGATACACGGCACAATAGAGATTTCTGTAATTATTGTAGCGGGTTGTGCAGGTTTAGTTATGGGCAATAGTCTACTTTTTACTGGTACTTATCCTCGCTTGCAAGCATTTAAAAAAGGAGTTATTAATGGACTTAAAATACTTATGAGTACAATTCCTTTTTTTATAATTGCTGGTTTTTTAGAAGGTTTTGTAACCAGACATACCGAAATGCCAGATTGGCTTGCCATATTTATTATCAGCAGCTCTCTTGCACTTATTTTGTATTACTATGTATTTTACCCAATACAATTACACAAGAAAAATATGAAAACTTTAATGCCAGAAGAATTAATAGATTTTAACAACCAATAATCTACTACTTATGAATAGACCTTATATAGAATTTAGAAAAAATAGCGACTTTAGTGGTATCCTTACAGATACCTTTGGCTTTATACGAAACGAGTTTAAGCCTTTTATGAAAGCTATTTTTAATGTTGCAGGTCCTGCAATTTTAATTTTTATGTTATCGCTAGCGGTTTACAATTATGTCGTTGGTGATATCTTTGATTTTAACAGGTATGGCAATACTAGCTTTAATGGAGGCAACATAATAATAACGCTTTTTGCAATGCTGCTTTATCTTATTTCGGGAATAGCTGCGTATATACTTACAGGATCAACAGTGTTGTTTTACATGAAATCTTATGTAGAGAATAAGGGTATTACAGATTTAGTTGAAATAAAACGAAATGTTTACAAATCGTTTTGGTCATTCTTTGGGCTAAGCTTTCTTAAGGGCTTAACAATACTAGTGGCTACATTACTCTGCGTTTTGCCTGTGTTGTATGCCATGATTCCAATGGCAGTAGTTTTTAGTATTTATGTTTTTGAACCTAGACGCTCTACTACAGATGCTTACAGCCATAGTTTTAATTTAGTTAATGCAGATTTCTGGACTGCATTTGGAAGCTTTATTGTACTTGGCATTATTTATTACATCATGAGTTTTGTATTGGCGCTACCAAGTGCTATCTATACCATGATTGGCACTGGCATATTCTCTGGTGAAATAGATCCTGAAAACTTGAATAGCTTTTATCAAGATCCTATAATCATTTTCTTAAACGTACTAAACACCTTCTTTCAGTTTATATTAAATGTGATATTAGTTGTAGGTGGTGCAGCCATTTACTTTCATCTTCATGAAAAAACAAGTTTTACCGGAACTTATGAGCGCATAAGTGAAATTGGTAAAATTGAAGAATAGCATGAAAGTAGGTAAGTTTCTAATTGTTTTTTTTCTCTTGCTTTGCCATATTTCCATGGCTCAACAAGATACTCCCGTAATTTTAGACGACTCACCTATCAATAAACAAACAATTACAGAAGAAGATTTAGAATCTTACAAAGCGGACGATGATTTTAATTACATAGAGGTTGAACCTGAAGAGTCTATTTTAGACAAAATTTACCGTTGGTTTCAGAATTTGCTTAGAAAATTTTGGGAAGCCATTTTTGGTGTAGGTACAGCCAGCGGATTTCTTTTTTT
>JAGQZO010000206.1:4108-5089 GCA_020435515.1 Winogradskyella sp.
ATTATTAAAAATGAAGATATTCCTTCACTAATTAAAGAAGCCATACAGCAAAAAAATTACAGGTTAGCAATTAGGTACTATTATTTATTGACTTTAAAATACCTAACAGAAAACGAAACCATAACTTGGCAACCACAAAAAACTAATGAGGATTATATTAAAGAAATCGATAAGTCTCATTTAAAGGACAACTTTAGGCATATTACAAAAATTTATGATTACGTATGGTATGGAGAGTTTGGTGTAGATGCCTTAAAATTTGAAACTCTAAAACAACCCTTCGAAAATTTAAACAAAACCATTACCAACCGTTGAGTAAAAGAGGTAAATTATATGTAACCCTTATTGCAATAACAGTACTAACAATTATTGCTTTGGAAATGACCAAACCAAAACAAATTAATTGGTTTGAGTCCTATGCGCTTCATCATAAAATACCTTTTGGCTCATTTGTTTTTAAAGAACAACTTCAACGCGTTTCAAAAAAAGTCAAACTAGTAGAAAGACCACCTTTTGAGTATCTAAAAAGCAACAGTGCAAATGGCACATACATATTCTACAATGATGTCATTAACTTTGGTAGAGAAGAACTAAACTCACTGTTAGATTGGGTAGATAAAGGAAACACTTTATTGGTATCAGCAACAGATTTTGAGCCAATGTTGCTAGACACTTTACATCTTAAGACATTATCCGTAAATACCATAGGTAATTTCAATAATGAATATAAGGTACAGCTTGTTAATCCACGATTAGATAATAATTCATTTAAATACGATAAACCAACTACTTTTTATCATTTTAATAAAATCGATACCTTAAAAACCAATGTAGTAGGTTTTATTGATACTTACAGAAACCAACAAAAAACTATAAAAGACTCTTTGGTAAATATTATAAAACAACCCTTTGGGAAAGGTACCATAATTCTAAGCACTTTCCCTCAGGCATTTACCAATTATTTTATGCTAAAAACTCCAA
>JAGQZO010000207.1:0-207 GCA_020435515.1 Winogradskyella sp.
AAAATCTAATGGTATAAAACCCTTCATTGCTTAAATGCTTCCATGTGTCACCAGAATCGTTACTATAATCTATGCCTTTAAAGCCTACAGCCACTAATTCTTTAGCATTAGAGTTTGGGATGTACTGCACACAACTTCTATAACCTGGTCCTTTGCCATTAGCTACCACATTCCATGTTTTGCCACCATCTATTGTTCTTATTTTGT
>JAGQZO010000207.1:306-3739 GCA_020435515.1 Winogradskyella sp.
GTCGTTTCTTTTCCTTGAACAATAGGTGTCTCAAAAACTTCCCATGTCTTTCCCTTGTCTGGCGAGTATAAAATTCTGCTAGCCTTGCCGCCTGTGGCTACCCAAGTGTGGTCGCCCACAATAGCAATATTGGTGTCACTAGCTGCAAAAGCCGCTTCTCCTTCTTTAGCTTTTGGCAAATCATCACAAGATAGTTTTGTCCACGTCTCACCACCATCTCTAGTGATAATAACACTCATACAATCGTCCGTTGGGTCACCAATGGCAATACCTTCTTGGTCATTCCAAAAGTCCATAGAATCGTAGAAGGCTTTTGGGTGGGTTTCTTCATAAACGATTTTGTTTTTTTCAAAATCAATATCTAGGCTATATACTAAAGCAGGTGAGCCAATAGATACTCCGTAACCATTATTTGAAGTAATTGCCAAAGATCTAAAGTTAGGTGTAATAGAATCAGTCTTTAAAGAAACTTCAAAGAACTTAGGCAATTCAGCTTGGTGATCAGAGCCTATCTCTTCATTAACAATAGCTCCTAAATCACCTTTTGATGTAAGATAAACCAACCCGAGAGTATCAACGACTTCAATAGCCCTAACATTCAATAACGAATCTTTCAATAAAGTTTCAATCTCAACTTTTGAAAAATTTCTTTGCCCTACATCCTTTTTAGATTTGACAAAAAACAAACTCAATACTGCCAAGCAAACTATAACCAGAACTCTCATACTTTCAATTTTCCTTAAAAATAGAAAAGCTTCACGATATTACCGCAAAGCTTTTCATATTAACAATAATCAATCAAATAATACGTCTATAATGTGCCACTTGAAGACAAATTATAGAACTTAACTCAATCTCTTTTTTTAGACTTTCCTCTTTTATCACGACGTTTTATGGCATCCTTTATAATTTTAGAAAGTTGTTCTTTTTGTTTGTCATTGCATATATCTCTAACCTCTCTAAAATGCTTATACATCTCTAGGTCTTTGTTTTTCTCCTCTATTGCAATTAAATCTACTACAGAGTCTAAAAAAGCTTCAGATATTTCCTGTTCTCCAACATTAGAATACATTTCCTGTTTTAGTTCACTAATTCTTCTAGAGTACGATTTCATCTTTTCAAAGTGCGTGCTTTTCATCGCATTATATGCCTCTTGTTGCTCTTGGTTAAAGTTCAATTCTTCAACCATAGAAAAACGAGGCTTATGGTCTTTGTGCCCAAATCTTCCTACATAATGAAAAACAAAAAACACATTAGACAGAAAAAGAACAATGAGCAGTATATATAAAATAGTTTGCTTTTTCATGTTTTAATTAGTTAAAAATAGAAGTATAAGTCTCATCTCCAAAATCATAAGTATCCACAAATTCTTCAACCGTTGTATTGTATTCATCTGAAGTCAACACCTTGTACGCATATACATTTAGTAAAATTACCACTATTAGTGTTGCGATCTGATACTTTGGTGTAAACCATGACCAAACCTTCTGAGTTTCTTCTACTTCGGCAGATAAGTTGTTCAAAATTCTACCTTTTAGAAAAGGAGATACCTTTACCTCTTGGATAGCATCTACGGCATTTAGCGTAGCGTTTACTTTTTTGTTAATCTCAGAATCTTTCATCATAAATCATTTGTTATTTAGATGCTTAAGTTTTAAAAAACTTGTGCTATGTTTCATTTTTATAGTAGTTATACAACACTTGCTGTAAGTTCTTCTTTGCCCTAAACATAAGGGATTCTACAGATGATACACTTCTATCTGTTATGTCTGCAATTTCCTGATAGCTTTTACCATCAATCTTGTGCAAGGTAAAAACGGTGGACTGGTTTTCTGGCAAACCATTAATGGCCTTAAATAAGGTTTCGTTTAACTCTTTGTTTTCCAATAAAAAGCCAGGATGATTAAACTCTGTAAAATAATTGGTCTTGTCAATGGAAAAATCTTCTCCAAACAGAGGTTTCAAAAAACCAGTGCGCTTTTTGGTATTCTTTTTTCTTATAAACTCTAAACACTTGTTTGTCGTAATTTTATAAATCCAAGTAGACAACTTAGAGTTTCCTTTGAATGTAGAGATTGAATTGTAAACCTCTATAAAAACTTCTTGCACCAAGTCTTCAGCGTCTTCTTTATTGGGCACAAAAGAAATGCAAGTACCAAAAACTTTTTGCTGATAATCATCTATAAGTTGAGAAAATACAGTTGTATTTCTTTCCTTTAATTGCTCTATTATTTCCTCTTCTTTCAAATTATCTTTAAGAAATTACTGCAATTTAATTGAGATGCTTAAAGAATAAAAAACTTGTATACTTTTTTTAATTTTTAAAAAGACTTTACCATCAATGCAGTAGTACATCTCAACTTTTATACTACCTTTGCATGCCTTTATCGGTTGGCAATATGCAGTAACACTAAGCAGTAGTTTATGCAACTAATTACTGTTTACAAAAACAACTACTGAAAACTGATTACTAAAAGTATGCGACTACACAGAAATTTATGTTTTGCGGTTATTGATGGTTTACACAAAATCTTCAATGAAAACGAATATGCGGACAAAGTGGTACAACAACTACTAAAACGCGATAAACGTTGGGGAAGTCGCGACAGAGGTTTTGTTGCCGAGACTGTTTACGAAATTGTAAGATATAAACGATTGTACTCAGAAATTGCTGATGTAAAAGCTCCCTACGACAGGGACAATCTTTGGAGAGTTTTTGCCGTTTGGGCAACGCTTAAAGGCATAAAACTTCCTGACTGGAAATATTTCACTGATACTCCAACGCGAAAAATCAAAGGTCGTTTTGATGAGCTTTCAAAAATTAGAAAGTTTCGCGAATCTATACCTGATTGGATGGACGATTTAGGTGTTAAAGAATTAGGCGAACAAATCTGGTCTGATGAAATTGCCATGCAAAATGAGCAGGCAGATGTGATTTTGAGAGTTAACATTCTAAAAACCAACAAAAAGGATTTACAGTTAAAATTACAGTCTGAAGACATTGAAACTGAATTTTTACCAGATTATCCGTGGGCATTAAAGCTAAAGGAACGTGCTAATGTTTTTATGACAGAAGCTTTTAAAGAAGGTTGGTTTGAAGTTCAAGATGCTTCATCACAATTAGTAGCCGATTTCTTAGATGTAAAACCAGGTATGAAAGTTGTTGATGCTTGTGCAGGTGCTGGTGGAAAAACTTTGCATTTGGCATCGCTTATGGAAAATAAAGGTCAAGTGATTGCTATGGATATTTATGAAAGTAAATTGAAAAAGCTAAAAGTTAGAGCAAGACGCAATGGAGTTCATAATATTGAAATTAAAGTTATAGACTCCACAAAACCGATTAAAAAATTGCATGGAAAAGCAGATCGATTATTGATTGATGCACCATGTTCTGGTTTAGGTGTTTTAAGACGAAATCCTGATGCGAAGTGGA
>JAGQZO010000208.1 GCA_020435515.1 Winogradskyella sp.
GGTTAAACGGTTAAACGGTTAAACGAATCAACAATTAAACAAATAAACCAACAAGCATCTCAACTACCAATCGGTTAAACACCTAAACAAATTTACCATAAGCCGTTTCTAACACCTGATACCTAAAAGCCAACACCTAATAAAAACAATCCATCCTCATAAAATTACAGTTCGGTAAATACAATTCTTTTATCTTTAAGTAATGTTAGATATTTGAATCATCAATCTGACTTTACTAAAGGTTTCGTCAGAGAACAAAAAGAATAATAACCATTAATAATACACAAGATGAAGAATTTAGTTTTAAACTTAGCATTAGCCTTCACAACACTATTTAGTTTTGCTCAAGAAGAAGGTATCACAATCACAGTGACAATAGACAATGTAACCAGTAATGAAGGCAAAGTATTAATGTCGCTTCACACATCTGAAACCTTCATGAAAGGTAAAGGCATTAAAGATGCTGAAAGCACCATTGAAGACGGAAAAGTTACCGTTACTTTCACAAATGTCCTTCCAGGCGAGTATGCTATTTTAGCTTTGCACGATGAGAACAATAACCAGCGTATGGATTTTCAAGAAAACGGTATGCCTAAAGAATCATTTGGCACCTCTAATAATGTTATGGCTATGGGACCACCACAATACGACGACGCCAAGCTTACCGTTGGAGGTGAAGACTTAGATATAAATATTAGGTTCTGAACAAAAAAAATCATCAATCAAAACATAAAGCTTTCAATGTCTTAATCGTTGAAAGCTTTATTTTTTTTGAAATCACCAATACAATCTAAACATAAAATTTGGCGTAAAACCTATTGAATAACGTTCGATAAGTTCTACAGGATCGTTTAAACTATTATTACCTCTATATTCCCTAGAAATAATATTAGCTCTGTTATAGAGATTACGTATTGAAAGACCTACTTTACCTCTAAGCTTATTCTTTTTGGAAAATTTGAAACTATATGTGGAGGATAAATCTAGCCTGTGATAAACTGGTAACTCGCCTGTATTAATTCCGTTATTAAATATAAGTCCGTCTGCACCTTCATCTGCTATTGTGTAAGGTCTGCCTGTTTGCCACTTCCACCCTAAAGCGACTTGAAATTCGTTTAAATTATAACTTAATGCAGCCGACACAGCGTGAGTGATATTAGTTCTTGAATTAAATGACTTATTATCGTTAAGGTTTTCAAACTTACTTTTAGCCTGATTAAATGAATAACTTATCCATGAGTTAAATCCATCGAATCGCTTTTTTAAAAATATATCTGCACCAAATATATTTTGGTTTCCTGTTTTGAACCCAGTGTTTTCAGGATTCAAAAATCCTAATGATAGTGCAGAAATGTTCTTTTGCTTTTTATAATACATATCAGCATCTAAACTAAAACCACTTTTGGTGTAGATAAAGCCTAATGAACCATGCTGACTATTAATTATTGGAAAATCATTACCGTTTGCTAATCTCCAAACCCTATTCTCTAAAGACAAGTCACTAAAAACAGTTTCGTCAATTTCGCTTAATATCTGATTTTTAATTTCCGCACTGGCTTGTAGTTTAATATTATTGTTGAGTGCCTTCAAAATCAATAATCTAGGTTCAATTCTAACCGCATCTAGTTCCTTAAAATAAGCACTTCTTAATCCAAATGAAATATCGATTAATTCAGAATTTTTATAATCCACATTTCCATAGGTACTGTGCGATTGAATTATTTGTTGTTCAGTATCTAAAATAAAACGTAAATCCTCTGTATTTACAAAAATATATGAGACGTCTTTTAGTGTATACTGGTATCCAAAAGTGTACTTAAAATGACTTGATGCATCATAATAGAGCTCTGTCGATATTCCTGAATCATAAATCGCATTTTGCTTTTCAAAGTCAGACAATTGTTCTCCGTTCTCCGAAGTAATAAAGTTATAGTTAAGCTTATAATCTGAAAAAAAAAGCTGGGTGTTTAGATTTAACCTATTGTTTAAAGTGTGGTTCCATCCTAAGCCGTAACCAACATTATTAATATCAAGTTCATCATTAAATTCTCTATTGGTAGTATTGTCTTTGGATATATAATCCAGTTGATTATCAATACTAATCATACTGGCATAGATGTAATTTGAATCATTGGGTTTGTAATTCAACTTTACGTTATAGTCCATGAACGAAAAGTTATTATCACCAGAATTATCTTGGCTAATCTTGGTGCTTTCAAACACCTTATCTGCCAATTGATTAAATGTGAACGTTTCAAATAAATCAGTATAACTTCTTCGCAATGATGCTTTAATGCCTAACTTTTTATCGATGATAGGTAATTCTATAATAGCATCTGTATTAATACCGTTAAGACCTATTTCAGCTTTAAAACTTTCACTTATGGAACGTTTTGAACTAATATCAGTAACTGAAGATAAACGCTCACCATATCTTGGGTTTGTACCTTTATTAATAAAGGTAATCTCAGAAGCCACATTTGGATTTAATGGTGAAATCATTCCAAATAGGTGCCCTTTATGATATAAGTTGATACCATCCCAAATTAAACGATTCTGATCGGCATAACCTCCTCTTACAAACAAACCTGACGCTGTTTCATTAGGACTTAAAACACCTGGTAAAAGTTGAATACTCTCCAATACATCTGACTCTGTTAAACCAGGTAGAATTCCCAATTGAGAAGGGTATAATTTAAAAGAGCCATCTTGTTTTTTTTCTATACCTCTAGCTATGTAGCTTTTAATGAGCACTCTATCTAGTTCTTCGGTATCTAAAGTATCTTCTCCAGATAAGCTTATAATTATATATCGCTTTTCTAAAATTTCAAAATTAAGATTGGTAAGACTTTTTAGTTCTGTTAACACCTCTGATAAGGTTCTTTCCTTGGGACTTAGCGAAATTGTTTTATTACTTACGTAATTATCTTTATACGAAAACAGAACATCATATGTCTTTTCAACTTCTTCTAATGCCTT
Source organism: Winogradskyella sp. (assembly GCA_020435515.1). Classification (GTDB taxonomy): domain Bacteria; phylum Bacteroidota; class Bacteroidia; order Flavobacteriales; family Flavobacteriaceae; genus Winogradskyella. The sequence continues at coordinate 2,980 of JAGQZO010000208.1, forward strand.
TTTTAACTCTGTATCTTTAAACCCAATATAAAAAGCCTCTTCTTGTGAAAAGGCTAGTGTAGGAAGTAACATTAAGACCAAGATATAGATTAACCTCATTCTTTATATCTCAGTTTAATGTTACGTTTTTCTTTTTCTGAGTATGCGATATTAAGCGTTTCAAAAACGGTTTTTAAGGCAATATTTAGGCTATCGTGAGGAAAACTACCTGTAAAAATTTCTTTATTATTTATTCCACTTGTATCAAACGTTACGTCATAGTTATTCTCCAATGCCTTTATAACTTGATATATTGGTACGCTCTTAAAAGTACTTTCGCCCTGTATCCAAGTTGGTACTTTTTCCTTATCATTATACTCTTCTACTAAATCACCACCTAGACTTCTTACTGCATTATTGGGCAAAAGAATATGGTCAGACTCCAATGTTTTTACACCAACCTTACCTTCATAGCAGACCACATCAAAATAGCCTTGAGTTGAGTTGACATTAAATTGTGTTCCTAAAACCGATACCGAGCCATTATCCGTATTAACTACAAAAGTTTCACCTTTTGCTACTTTAAAATAGGCCTCACCGCTTAAATAAAGCTTACGGTCATTTTTCCAATTGTCTTCATCATATACAATTTTAGATTTAGAGTTTAAAATCACTTCTGAGCCATCTAAAAGTGCTATAGTTTTATTTTCACCAAATCCTGTCTCAATAATGACTTCGCTATCATCTAACAGCATAAACAAACCAAATAGCACTATGATTGAAGCTGCAATGCCTACAAACCAGTTCTTGTAAAGTGGTATTACTTTTTGTTTTCTAGTTGTGATTTGCTCTTTAATTTTAATAAAGGAATTATCAGTTGACGCATCCAACTGTTCTCTAATTTCAAAACCCTTTCTCAATTTTAAAAAAGCCAAATAATCCTCTTGGCTAACAAGTTTTTTTAACTCGTTATCCGTAAGTTCGCCTTCTAACCATTGGGCTAAAAAAGTATCAGAATCGTTATGTGAATTTTCTTTTATCATCCTTTCTATAAATTAAGACAACATTGCTGTAAAAAACCCTACTTTTTAAAAATAAACTAGACGTCACCAATTACATTTCGCATCGTTACCAATGCCTGATGCATCCTTTTTTCTACTGCTTTTACAGAGATACTGAGCTCTTCAGCAATCTCCTTATATTTTTTCTTTTCAATTCTATTCATTAAAAAGACTTCACGTTGTTTTTCTGGCAAATTAGCAATAGCAGTTTCTAGCTTATCCATAAATTCCTTCTCCAACAATATAAACTCTGGAGAAATATCTGTCTTCTCTTTTTGATTATGCTTATTGTAATTTCTAACTACTTTTTCGTGCTTTACCTCATTTAAAAACAAATTATTGGCAATTGTAAAAATATAGCTCTTCACTTTATTATAATCTACATTACTACAATTATCCCAAAGCTTTATAAATACATTCTGCATCAAATCTTCAGCCTTATTGATATCTTGTGTTTTAAAAAAAAGAAAACTCCTTATATCTTTTGCGTAGGTTTTATAGATATCCTCGAAGGTTTTAGAGTGACAAATATTGCGATCTTCTTTTGTCATTAATGGTATAGCAGTTAATTGCTCAAAGCTATAAAAAAATAATTTTGAAAAAAAAGTAGGGTTTTTAATCTATGTGTTGTCTTATGATTGATTAACCTCGACATAACAAGTTTAAAACCAAAAACTATTAAAAATGAAAAATTTAAAATTAGCACTATTTAGCTTAGCGTTTTCTTTATTGATGTTTACATCATGTACCAACAACGAACCTGTTGGCGAAAATCTACAACAAACCGAGGAAAGTCAATCCATTTCAACAGCTCTTGGAGAATTAAGAGCAAAGTTTAATGATTCTGGAAATGTAAACCAAAGCGATAACCCTACAGGAAATATTGTCCTAGATTTCTGCTTTGATTTTGTGTATCCACTAACATTATCCTACAACAATGGAGCAACTGTTACTGTTGAAAGTTTAGACGGACTAATAGATATTATGTTAGCCTCTACAAATGAGCTTTACATAAATGGAATTGCATTCCCTTTTGATGTAGAAGTCTTCAATGGTGACAATAACTCAATAGATATCGAGACTATTGAAAATGAAGAAGAATTCGTTGAATTGCTTACGAGTTGTGAATTTGATGATTTTGAAGCATGCGAATGTTTCGAGGATTATAATCCTGTTTGTGTAGAAATCAATGATCCAAATGGTGGAAGTTTTGTTGTAACCTACCCAAATGCATGCTATGCAGAATGTGATGGATTTACAGCTGAAGATTTTATTGAAGACTGTCAAGATGATTATTATGCTGGTGGTGGATTTGAATGTTTTGAGTTAAACTTCCCTATATCTGTTGTTACAGAAGATGGAAATACAATCACTATAAATTCTGAGGAAGAATTAGGAACAGCATTATACGGTGTTTATGTTTTTGATTTTGTTTATCCTTTTACAGTTACCTTAGAAAACGAGACGGTTGTAACCATCAATGGCCCTGAAGATATTGAGGCCATCTTAATTGACTGCTATGACGATTATGATAATGGTGGTGGAGATGATTGTATAGAGTGTTTGGATGAACCTGAAGATCCAGTTTGTGTGCAATATACAACTCCTACTGGTGAGACTGTAATTGAGGTATATCCAAACGCATGTTTTGCAGAATGTTTCGGATTTACTGCTGAAGATTTTGTTGACTGTGAAGAAGATAACAATCCTGCGAATTGTAGTGAGCAAGAATTAGCTGCTTATCTCGCACAATGTGAGTGGAATGCTGTCACAAGCTTAAATTCTAATAACCAAGTCCTCAATTTTGTTTTCAATTCTGATGGTACAGTTAATGCTAGTTCAGATGGAGCAAGTGTTTCAGGTACATGGCAATTGGCCAGCAATCCTGTATCAAACGAAGTTTTTATGTTCTTTGTGCTTTCAGAACCTTTTGGTGATATTTCTAGCCTAGATTGGACAGTAGTAAGTTGTAGTGAAGAATTTATACAATTAGAGTCTACAAATGAATATTTATTTCTAGAACGTAATTGTGAATAAGGCTAAAAAAGCTTAAAGTTAGTAAGTTGATTAATATTAAAGCCTTCAATGTGTGAGTTTTACATTGAAGGCTTTTCTTTATTTATTCGTTTATATTGATAATTTAGACTGTTTCACCTAGCCAAGCCTTCATCATCCAAACTGTTTTCTCTTGCTCGGTAATAAAATCACTCATCATTGAATTGGTACCTTCATCATTGGCTTCATCAGAAGCTTCAAGGATACGTCTTTCAATTTTCAATAATTCCGTAAGTGAATTTACAATCAACTCTACTGCTTTTTCATCTTTAGAGATATTTTTCCCTACTGGTACTTTGGCTGCTTTTGTATAATCTTCAAAAGTATGCAATGGTGTTGCACCAAGCGTCAAAATACGCTCTGCAATTTCATCAACCTTTAAATTAGCATCTGTGTAAAGTTCTTCAAACTTTGCGTGTAAGTCAAAGAACGTACGTCCTTTAATATTCCAATGAATACCTCTTAAATTTTGATAGTATAATTGAAAATTTGCCAAAAGCTGATTTAATTTTTCAGCTAAATCTTTTGTTTTTTGTATATCTAAACCTATGCTATTTAGTGTCATT
>JAGQZO010000209.1:0-1322 GCA_020435515.1 Winogradskyella sp.
TTATTTTCTATCTCTATGAAACGAAGTGAATCTAATTGGTTTCTGAAAGCATCTATCTCATTACTATCTTCTAATGAACTATCAGAAGAGAAATTTACAAAAGCATAAATACACTGTAATGTAACGATAATTGCCAGTAATAAAAAAATCCCATTCCGTTGTTGATTAGAAAACTGGAAGTGGGATTTTATTTTATTCATACTAAATTCTAATTACATATGCTTAGATAGATCTTCATGTCCACCCTCTAAAGCTTCAGCTTTTTTGTTAATAGCTCCCATATATCGAGTCATTTCTTGTCTAACTTTTGGAAATAATAATAGTAATCCTATCATGTTAGGGAATACCAATGCCAAAATCATAGCATCAGAGAATTTGATAACTGCATCTAGTGTCGCAGCAGCACCTACAACAACAAATAACAAGAATAAAACTTTATAAGCTAAATCTGCAGCTTTACCTCTACCAAATAGATACTTCCAAGATTGTAGTCCATAATAGGACCAAGATATCATGGTAGAGAAAGCAAATAATACTATAGCAATTGTTAAGACATACGAGAATCCTGGGATAACTGAATCAAAAGCTTCAGATGTGAGATCCACACCACCTATCTGCTCACCTGTAGCTGTAATCATCACATTACTCCCTTCTACTGCTCCATATTGAAAAACACTTTGCATATTAACACCATCTATATTAAAAAAGATAATAACTAATGCTGTCATAGTACAAATAACAACTGTATCTATAAATGGTTCTAATAGAGCTACAATACCTTCTGAAGCTGGATATTTAGTCTTTACGGCAGAGTGTGCAATTGCAGCAGAACCAGCACCAGCCTCATTTGAAAAAGCTGCTCTTTGGAAACCAACGATCAGAACTCCCATAAAACCGCCAAGTCCGGCCATTGGAGTAAATGCCCCTTCAAAAATTAAACCAAAGGCATCATCAATGTAACTTACGTTTGCAAATATTATTATTAATGATGCTAAAACATAGATCCCTGCCATAAAAGGAACAATCTTTTCTGTAATTTTTGCAATTCTCTTAATACCACCTATGATAACTATACCCACAAGTATAGCTAACACTATACCAATTACAAAGCCAGAACTTCCACCCTCTAATCCCATTAGAGAAGATAACTGTACAGTAGCTTGGTTAGATTGAAATGCATTACCACCTCCAAATGAAGCTCCCACACAAAGAATAGCAAATAATGCCGCAAGGACTTTTCCTAATCCAGCTTTACCAGTTGCCTTAAGTCCTTTTGAAAGGTAGTACATTGGTCCACCATATATGGTACCATCTTCACCAAC
>JAGQZO010000209.1:1379-3586 GCA_020435515.1 Winogradskyella sp.
CAGACTATCATCCAAAACGTTGCTCCTGGACCTCCCATTGCTATTGCTACTGCAACACCTGCAATATTACCTAAACCTACAGTACCAGAAACAGCAGTTGCTAAAGCCTGAAAGTGAGATACTTCACCAGCAGCACTTTCATCTCTTATAGTATCTAGGATATCTTCTTCTGCTAATGGCTCATCATTTTCATATAATTTATCTACACCATGCTTTTCAATATCAACATATTTCCCTCTCACCGTATTTATTGCAGTTGGAAAACGTGTAATACTAGGCACCTTAAAATAAATTGTAAAAAAAGTAGCACCTAGAACTAACAGAATCACAACGATAGGAACATCTAAACCAGCAATAGGAACTGGAGTTAAAATTAAGTTTTCCCACCATACTGCAAAAGGCATAAAAGCATCATTAACACGTTCATCTATTCCTTTTTCTGCTTCTTGAGCAAAGTTTAACAAAGGTAAAATTAGTGCAAAAAGTGAAAGAAGATATTTCTTCATGATGAGTATAGTATTAGTTAGTTTTTATTAATAAAGTCGACAAGATGCTAAAAAAAAATGAGTTTTTAAAGCTTGTGACGTTAAAAAGGTTACTAGTCTTGTTCTATGTTGAATTTAGAATTAAGCCTATCTATTTGTTCTGGACGACCAAGTACAATAATTTTTGAACCTGGAACTAGTCTTGTATCTGCTTCTGGATTAACAATGTACTCCCCTTTTTCGTCCTTAAAACCAATCACTGTACAGCCTGTATTTTTTCTAAGATCTAATTCTCTAATTGTCTTTATAGCTCCCGTGTTATAAAGTTGTTCAACTTTAACTTCTTCTATATTAATGTTGCGCTCTCCTACAATTCCTAAGTTGTCTATAAATTCTACTAAATCTGGTATAACTACCAAAGACGCCATGTGATCACCACCAATCTTATCGGGCAAAATAACATTATTGGCACCTGCTAGTTTTAATTTATTGTATGAGGTTTCTTGTGAAGCTCTACTTATAATACATAGCTCTTTTTTGATTTGTCTTGCTGATAAAACCACAAATAAATTATCGGCATCACTTGGCAATGCTGATATAAGAGTACTAGCACGATCTATACCTGCTTGAATTAAAGTTTCATCCTCGTTGGCATTACCAAATACATAAGGAATTCCGTCTTCTTGTAAGCGCTCTATAATGTCTTTATCGCGCTCAATGATTACAAAAGGTTTTTTATAATCTTGTAACTTTTTTGCAGCTTGTTTTCCATTGCGTCCAAAACCACAGATGATGATATGGCCAGACATGGCTTCAATTTCCTTTTGCATTTTTCGTTGTTTTATGTCTTCGAAATTATTTCTACTTAAAATATATTCTGTAATTATTGATATAGCGTAACCTACTATTACAACACTTGCCAATATCAAAAAAATGGTAAATATTTTTGATTGTGTATCTAACGGATTTACCTCTGCAAAACCCACTGTTGTTATTGTAATCACAGTCATGTAGATAGCATCAATCCATTCATAACCCGAAATATATCTATATCCAATAATACCTATACAAATAAGTATTAGTAGCATTATTAGTGCAGTGTATATTTTAGATCTAAAAAGCCGTAGTAAAGGATTGTTCATAGACTATAAATCGAAAACCGAAGAGCGTTTTGTATAAATTATGTCCTTAATTCGCATCCAAAATGCTAAAAATAAATACAAAGCAAAACCAAAACCTACAGTTACAAAAGTAAGATACATAAATGATGTTCTTACAATCTTTGCCCTTATACCCAAACGGTCAGCAATACGTTGACAAACGTAATAACCTCGTTTCTGAAAATAGTGAAGCAATGTGTAGAACAAATTCATAAACGCAATTTACTTAATTTTTAACGATTAGACTATTACCAATTGCACATTGCAAACATTTATTTTTATCGCAATAAAATGTTTTTAACTGAAGTAGCGCCTGCGAGCTTAATGCGTTTTTTTCAATTGTTTTTAATTGTAAAAATTTTTCGACTATACCATTCTTTTCAATTGCTATATCTCTGATTAAATCGAACAATTCATGCTCAATATTTTCACCTTTTGCTTTTGCGTAGCAAAATTTTAAAGGGATTATTGTATTGATTATTAATAAGTCTATAAACGATTTTGAAATACTTTTCTTGGATCTTTTAGAGTCTGTTTTAAAGGTATAATGCGTCATCCAAAA
>JAGQZO010000210.1 GCA_020435515.1 Winogradskyella sp.
CCATCATGGCATCCCAATCCTCTAGGCTTCCATCCTGTATTGGGTCTAATCCATGTGCGTTACCTGCATTGTTGATTAAGATATCAATATTTTGAAATTCTTTTGGCAGCGAGGCAATAGCTTCAAGTGTTTTTTCTTTATCTCGCACATCAAAGTTTAAAGTGTATACATCGGTTTGTTTGGATAAGGCTTTTTCGATACTGTCTAAGCGTTGTTGCCTACGTCCACACAAGACTAAGTTAATACCATGTTTAGCAAACTCATGTGCAGTGGCTCTACCAATACCACTTGTTGCGCCTGTTATTAATGCTGTTCTTTTCATAATTAAGGAACTTTATGACCTTGGCTCGCTACTAAAATTAAGAACCAATCCTCGAGTTCTAATTCAATTTTAGTAGCTTCTATAGCTTGTTTTAATCTCGTTTTATTTGTAGTGCCAACTACAGGATGAATTCCCGCAGGATGTTTCATTATCCAAGCCAAAAGAAGTTGGTCTTCAGTAGCGTTATATTTTTCCATCAACTCACCAAGTTGCTTATGGATTCGTCTGGTTTGTTCATTATCTTCTTTAAAAACTGAGCCTAATGGAGACCAAGCCATAGGTTTAATGCCACATGTTGTCATATAATCTAATGTACCATCGTGCATTGCTTTATGTTGGGTAAGTGAAAATTCAATTTGGTTAACGTCAATATCCATACGCAACCCAATTAGTTCCATTTGACTTGGTGTAAAATTAGAAACACCAAAATCTCTTATTTTTCCATCTTTCTTTAAAATTGTAACGGCTTCTGCTATGTCTTCTGCAACCATCAAAGGACTTGGCCTATGTAATAGTAGTAAGTCTAAGTACTCAGTTTCTAGATTTTTTAATGATTCCTCAACCGACCAAATTATATACTCTTTACTGTAATTGTAGTGTTTAACCTTATTGTCTCTATTTTCGGATTGATATTGGATGCCACATTTTGATATCAACTGAATATCTTCACGATTAATACCAGAATCAGCAAAAGCTTTCCCAAAGTCAGCTTCTGTAGTGTAACCTCCATAAATGTCGGCATGATCAAAAGTTGTAATGTTGTTTGTAAGGCAATGGTTCATTAAATCTACCATTTCTTTTTTTGAGAGTTGTTTGCCCCAACGTCCCCAGGTCATAGTACCTGCAATTAATCGAGAATAATTCACTTTTTTTCAGGTTATATAGATTTTTTTGCAATTGGTGTATAAAAATACTGAAAACCTAAAGATTAGGACTATTCTTGATGTGTAATTATTCCATTTCCCCAAATCATGAAACAGTTACTTATTTATAGGCAATTATTTTTTTTAGTATTGGTTTTAAGCTATACAAGTTGCACAAAAGACAATATTGACGACGTTAACAACGCAACACAGATTACAGTTAAACTTAAAAGCTCTAACCAATCGCTGAGTAAGGTGTATTTAGATATTGAAGATGTTCAAATTAGAACTGGTGAAAATCTTGATAATACAAGCTCTTGGAAGAGTCTAAATACAATCAATCAAGGAGTTTTTAATGTGTCTGATTTTAAAGAAGACAACACGCTATTGTTGGTTGATGATTTTGAAGTTGAAGCTACATATGTTTATGAGATTAGATTGGTACTTGGCGATAATAATTTTATGAATATCAATAGTGTTTTGCACAGTTTAGATTTAGGAAATGCAAAGCCTTCTAACTTAATCGAAACTCAACTAAATTCTAAAAGAAGATACGATATGGTTATAGATATAGACTTAGACGAGTCCGTTTCATACAATCAAGAAGAGAATATGATGATCTTAAACCCTAAATTATATACAGCAATACGGCAAATTGAATATTAATTATACTAATCCATGGTTAATAAAGATACAAGAGCAATACCGTAAAGGTTTTGCTCTTTATTTTTTAACCAATTGTTAACAGCAACTACCGAATAATTTTAACACTTTGCATCACTGAATAAATCATTAAAATAGTTTGCCCTTAAACTAATTAAATATGGAAGAAACGACTACAGTTGACATTAAGTCAATTAATGAAAAGATTGAAAAAGAAAGTGCATTTGTAGATTTACTGACTTTAGAGATGAATAAGGTCATCGTTGGTCAGCGGCACATGGTAGAGCGGTTATTAATTGGTCTTCTAGGACAAGGTCATATTCTTTTAGAAGGTGTGCCTGGTTTAGCAAAAACATTAGCCATCAATACCTTATCTAAAGCAATTGATGCAAGTTTTAGTAGAATACAGTTTACGCCAGATTTACTACCAGCAGATGTTATTGGTACATTGATTTACAATATCAAAGAGAATGATTTCTCTATAAAAAAGGGGCCAATATTTGCAAATTTTGTCTTGGCAGATGAGATTAACAGAGCACCAGCTAAAGTACAATCTGCTTTGTTAGAGGCCATGCAAGAAAAGCAAGTAACCATTGGGGATGAAACTTTTGTATTGGACAAACCATTTTTGGTAATGGCAACACAAAACCCAGTTGAGCAAGAAGGAACGTACCCTTTACCAGAAGCTCAGGTTGACCGTTTTATGCTCAAAACGGTAATTGATTATCCAAAACTAGACGAAGAACAGCTTATCGTTAGGGCCAATCTTAAAGGTGCTTTTGATAAAGTCAACCCTGTGGTTTCGGTAAAGCAAATTCTGAGTGCCCAAGAAGCGGTTAGAGAAGTTTATATGGATGAAAAAATTGAAAAGTATATTCTCGATATCATTTTCGCAACACGATATCCTGAAAAATACAGACTTGGAGATTTAAAAGCTTTAATTTCTTTTGGTGCTTCACCTCGTGGTAGCATCAATCTGGCAACTGCAGCAAAATGCTATGCTTTTATTAAGAGAAGAGGTTATGTAATTCCAGAAGATGTAAGAGCTGTAGTACATGATGTACTGCGTCACAGAATAGGAATCACTTACGAGGCCGAAGCTGAAAATATAACTTCAGAAGATATCA
>JAGQZO010000211.1:0-1490 GCA_020435515.1 Winogradskyella sp.
TGTATGAGAATACCATAATGCTGACCACAAATTTCATGGTGCAAGGGCCTTATAACCGTTTGGATATTGGTACCATTTTTCAGCTCGATGCTATTTTGCTAGGCCTTACAGCAGCTACCAATCCTGCGCGCAATGATGGCAACGCGCACATGCTAACCTCCATTAATGCCTTCGTAGGGTTAGAGTACCAGACTTTTCGTTTTGGCTTTTCATACGATAAAAACACGTCTAATATTGGTCGTACTGACGGTGTGTATGAGTTGTCTATGACGTATTTGTCGCGTTGTAGGCGTTGTAATACGGATCGTAGTCGGAAGAAGTAGGGATTTTAGCAACCTACCACAACTTAACACACTGTTTGTCATGCTGAACTTGATTCAGCATCTCATTTAAGTACACGAATCTATCCATAAAGCCAGATTCCGTGTCACACTTCGGCTCACTTCGACTTCGCTCAGTGACCGACGCTCAGTGGGACAGTACGGAATGACAAAAGAATGATTACAACACCAATGAATAGATTGCCACGCTTGTTCCTCGCTCGCAATGACGGTAAGTACTTTGTTTTGTTAATCAATTCAACTTATATTCAGTTAAGTTCTGTAATTTAGTGTCAACCAATACCTAGAAACCTTGTTATCCGCAAAACAAAAACGATTATTAAGTCAGCTACTGCCCATAGGTATTATATGGTTAGTTACAGGTTGGGTGTTTTTGTGGACCGAACAGGCCATTATAGGTCAACAGGAAAATACACCAGACTCCGCTATTATACTAACACCAAAAGTGTTTTTGTTTGCCAGTGTTAGCGTTACCCTAATTGGGTTTTTAGTTGGCTTTATAGAATACCGTTTTATCAATAGGTTGTTTAAACCCTATCGTTTTGTAGTCAAACTTCTAGGTAAGTTTATCTTCTACGTTCTATTTATGGAACTGATTGTGTTTATAACGTTCCTTGTTGCCGCCAGTATTGAATTAAACACATCTGTCTTGTCGTATGAGGCATTGGATAAGTATGTCTTGTTTTTTTGGAGTATTACCCATACCAGTACTTTGATTCAGCTTTCATTTTCTATGCTTTTAACCTTATTTTATGTTGAGGTCAGTGAGCATTTGGGGCACTCGGTTTTGACTAATTTCCTCACAGGTCGTTATCATCGTCCTAAATCAGAAATCCGATTGTTTATGTTTAGTGATATGAAATCCTCAACGCAAATTGCTGAAACCTTGGGCCACGATACCTATTTTGAATTTTTGGCATCGTACTACAACGACCTTTCCGATGCTATTTTGCGACATAGAGGGGAAGTGTATCAATATGTAGGTGATGAAATTGTACTTACATGGCCAAGTACTACCACAGATTGTGTGCAATTGAGTTTAGATTGTTTTTATGCCATGAAAGCGGACTTAATGCAGAGACAATCCCATTATGAAGCGTTGTACGGCATGGTTCCAGATTTTAAAGCTGCCATTCATATCGGTGAAGT
>JAGQZO010000211.1:1737-9910 GCA_020435515.1 Winogradskyella sp.
ATTAGACTCTTAGATTTTTAGATTGCTTCGTTCTTGGTTTGCAATGACACTTACAAATATTACATCTATATTCTATTGTACTTGAAATTCCGACACGGTCGGAAAGCCAACGATTTAAAGAAGTAGTGAGCAAGAGATAGTATTGAAGGTTCCATCAAAAGTATTGAAGCATAAAATACAGATAAGAGTAGAGTATATTCAATTATCAGCGAATGGTGCTTTGCAACTTCCTATAAATCGTTTTGACTTTTTGGGCAGCCTGTCCTGAGCGCAGTCGAAGGGTTTTGTGTCAAGACAAAATGAACGTAAAGAAAGAAATAGACAACAAAGCTATAAGTTCAATACTAGATTCCGTGTCAAGCCTGCCTATCGGCAGACAGGCACGGGATGAAAAAAACAATTACAATACCGATAAATAGATTGCCACGTTCGTTCCTCGCTCGCCATGACACTTTGGTTGTGCTCTGTACTGATATGGTTTATTTTACTATATTTACTCTTATAGCTCGCACCAACCATGTCTAAGCAAAATTCCCTAACCAACGCGATACAGCAGTTGATTACTGCTATTCTCAAAGCTTTAGGCTATCATACTACTGCCAAGCGCACTTGGCACCAACATGTGGTGCCCTACCAAGACGGTTGGGCCGTGCGGCGCGAAGGTAATGAACGCATTACTTCCAAACATCGTAAACAAGGTACTGCCATACGTAAAGCCAAAACCTTGGCAAAGCGTTACAAGGCTGATGTTATTATCCATAGTACCGATGGAGGCATCCGTAAGCGGTTTAGCTACAAATAAACAAAACAACCATAACTATACATAAAGCTATGGTTGTTTATTTAAAATAATCTAGTTACTTCTTCTAAGCTGTTATTCTAAAACACCACTTACAGTTTCATTAGCGCTATCGGTAGTTAATTGTTGTAAGTCATTACCGTTTACATCAATAGTCCAAATATTAAAGTTGTTCTGTCCATTCTCTTGACCAGTCCATGCAATACGTGTCCCATTGGCATAATAGTGCGGAAATAGAGGAGGCAGGGATTGTGGCGACAGATCCGTAAATATCAACTGTGGCCCTATGCCATCTATAAGACTTAGGCGATAGATACCTTTCCCAGTTGTAGCATTAGAGCCTGAAAAAATAATATCTTCTCCATTTGGAGACCAGTCCATACCACTGTTTGGGGCAACACTTAGAGTCATTATATTAGTAATTAATCCACTTTCTGGATTAAGAATGGCAAGCCTGGTAGGTATGCCACTGTTCTCAACAGCACTTTTTCTAATAAATGCAATCTCATTTGTTACTTCAGAAACCGTAAATCTGGCTACACCCTCGTCAGACTGGTACAGCGTGGTTAAGAATGAGGCTTCTCCTGTTTGCAGATCATAAACAGCAATATCCGTTGGGCGACCAGAAGCAAAGTTTTCCTCAAGTGATGGTTCTGGACGAAGAAAATAAAGTTTACTACTGTCATTTGAAAATTCTGGAGTATAGTCATCTCCATCTCCACCAGGAATAGTTATTGTTTCGCCGGTTTCACAATTTTTTATATACATAATAAGTTGGTCACTATTACCGTCAAATTTATTGTAAGCTATCCATTGCCCATTTGGAGATATGGCCACACTAAGACCAGTCACACCCAGATATTCAGGGTTTGAGCCATCAAAATTGCAAACATATTTAGCTGAAGAGCCACGTTCATAGATAATCTTTGGTTGGTCAAAACAACCATAATCATCTGGCGGGTCTATAAAAGCGGTAATTGTAAAATCCATAGAAGCACTGGCAATAACAGTATTGTTTTCGTTAAGTACCTCTACAAGTATACGCTCGTCTCCACTAATTCTGCCCACACAGCGCATGGTATTTTCTGCAACGGTAGGGTTGGGTAATGCATTAATACCATCAGACAGTTCGCCTCTATTGGCATCCAGTGTCCATCGGTAGCTAAGATTGCCAGCGTCACCATCGTAGTCGGTAAGGGTTGCCGTAAAAATAGCAGTATTATTTACGGATAGCTTGTTGTCACTTAGCCCACTGGCTTCCAAAGTTACTGTACCTTCATTGTTTGTTTCGTCTGTAGTACAAGACCATGTGCTCAGTAAAGCAAACACTAATAGCAATTTTAATAATCTCATAAGTTTGGCTTTTAAAGGTTATAACACTATATCGCTAGCATCAAAAAATGTCATCATCATATTTTTATGTTTTTGCCCTTACCATTTAGAATTATGAGCCTTTAAAAAGCTTTTGAATCTAACTTCAATAACTTCCTTCTCCTTATCAAAACACTAAACCATAGAGGTACATAGATACCCCAAACTTGTAACAAACTGTTTTTTTAACACTTTATGGAGTTTTTTAAAGCGTTTATCTATTTATAGATCGAAATAGGTTTGTAATTTATATCTTATTCTCAATTCCTTAAGTGCCGCCTCCTTAGCGGTAAGTGATTACATAATTCGTTGTTGACCGCATCGGATAGCAGTATACCCTTTATTGGGTATGGTTTGCTATGGCGTATGCTTTTAATTTTGAGTATTAACCAACTAAACTATACGAATTATGAAAGTTTGCAGCAATTTTATCTTAATTTTTTTACTCTTTTTAGTGTCCAACGCATATTGTCAGGAGTTTAATAAAAGCCTATCTAGTACTGGGTTAAAATTAGAAGCTCTGGCAACAATAGATGAAGGGTTGGTATTAAAAGCATTTCAGGATGAAAATGGGTTTACTCATGTAGTTATTACTAATGGGATTGAAGATTTGGAAGAAATACTTTTAAAACCTTTTAGTTATGAGTTATTTAAGGCAAAAATGAAGCATAACATTTTAAGTACTTTAGAGCAAAAGTCTGCTGTTTCCGAAGATTTTATTACAACAAATTTAGATTCTGTGTTGTTAGGATTGTATTCAGAAATTAACTCTTATTTTAATACAGTTAATGAGCGACCTGAAGCAGCTACCGTTAATCTTAAAAACAGGGTAAAGGTATATGCGGATTTAAAGTATACAAAACAAGATAATCCAAAAAAATCAGAGCATTTTGGAACACAAATTGGTGAGTTGAAAAACTGTGAAGTCGTTATGACATTTTATGCTGGCTTTATAGAAAAAATTGAGGTACATGGTGAACTCTACGGAAATGAAATTCAATTGAGCAACAAATTTTCTATTGGAGTTTCTTCGGAGCGTAATGTAAAGTCATTTGACGATATCAAGCTATTTACAAAATTTCCATACGATATCTCTTTAGAAGAAATAGGGGCGGCACTCAACGTTACTGAATCAAAAAATCAAACCTATGCCGATATTGGTGAGAAGGAATACAAAGTTACTATAACCCCTCAAAAACGAAAACCAAATACGACGGGTTATAACTTATTAGAAGAATCTAATTCAAGTAATGTATATGTGTTTTTAAACGATTTAATTTCTTATGAAAGGTATGTGGATGTTAACGCAAATGATATTAGTCCTACAAAACAGCGCATTGTCTTAGATCAACAACAAAAATCTACTAAACTATACAAAGAGGAATCTACAAAACTATTCGAGGCTATAGTGTATTCAGATTTATTGGCTGCTGTTAATGAAGAAAATCCAAGCGGTGTCATACAAACCGAGGTTGCAAAAAAGTTTAATATCAATACGGCCAGAAATGATTTTTTAGGTGGTGGAGCAGGAATGTTTGAATATTTGGATGCAAGGATTCTTTATAGTAAAATTGAGGCTGACAATAAATTTAACTTACCAACTGATGGCACATTTAAAATGCTCGATCTTTTTAACCATCGTAATTTTATGGTTGGTGGTCTTCTTAATATTCTTTCTTTTGAAGAACAAGACTTAAAACTCAATATCTTTTACGATAGTGGAGTAGAGTTTTCTAGAAGTGGTTATAAGTTAGATGCAAATAGTGATGAAGAGCATTTAAATGCTTTGCAATGGAGTCATCAGGTAAAGTTTCATTTGTTTCCAGAAAAGCGTTACGGAATCGTGTTTAGGGATAAATTGTTTTACTACGAGATTTTAGAAGATGATGAAAATTTTTTAGGGGTTTTAAACAAAAAAAAAGACTGGCTTAATGTTATAGAACTGTCAGCATATTTAGATATAGCAACTTCAGCTAAGGTGTTTGCTAAGTATGCCTTAGTACATGAATTAAGTAATATTGATAATAACTTCTCTCGTTTTCAGTTGGGTACAGCGTTTTATTTTTTACAAAAGAATAGAAAAGATAAAAAGAACTAAAACCATTGTATAAAGTAAGCCTTTTTATACCTTTAGAGTCCCTTAATTAATAGCGACTCAAAACGAGCCGCTTTATTTGTTTATACCTACAAGATTATTAATAAATACTGACCAGCCATACCGTTACTATGAATCACTTTTCAGATAAAGAATACCATCTCCTAAAAACAGAAGCATTAGACAATAAAAACAGTATAAGTCGATATATAGGATATATCATTACAGTTACTGGTGTTTCTGGTTTAATAAAGTTTTATTTTGATAATGAAGTAGGCCCAACAGGTTCAGTTGTTCTATTTTTCTTAACCCTTGTAGTACTAACATTATTGTTTGAAGTTGTCTGGTACAAGTTTAAATCGCACAACCGTCTTGTTGGTTATATACAAGTGCTAATGCAAGAAATCCATGCCATACCCTATGGAAAAATGACTTATAAAAATGAAAAGGGTAATAAGGTAAAGGATACTATAAAGGATAAAAACTACATTAAAAATTGGAAGCGATATAATGTAAAACAAAAGGATAAATTACTAACCGATTTTTATGCATGGGAGTTTGCAATGGCGCGTTATCACGAGAATGTCTTATTTGAAAAAGAGAATAAAATCCAAGAGCGTATTAATAATTACTGTGATGCCACAGACAAAGGAAATTATATTTTCAGTTTACCAGATAGTTGGATGCCCTATACGGAAACCTATGACGGTCGTCGCAAAAACGGGGAGACTTGTGATAGAGATGTAGAATTTTTCGAAACCATTATTTTACCCATTTATTTTAAAGACAATGCCATATCCATACGCAAAGGATTATTTAGATATTTAGGATTTTTATTACGAGACAAGTCCAAGAGCAAACCCCTTAAACAACTCGATGTAGAAAATAGATATTTAATTTATGGTTGGGAATATCCAAGAAAGATTACACAAATAGCCTTTATTGCAGCTTCATTGATTTATATTTTTTTAAGCATCTTTATTCTTAGGCATTTTCACCCTATCAATCCTCTCAATTATACAGAATCACTAACAGGTTTTGAAACCCTTTCCTATTTTATCACCGTATCTATACCTCTCATTTTTTTCATAGCCTCAACATGGATTATGATACTTTGGATAAAACGTTATGTCAAAGGATTGGTAGAGCTACTATACGGTAAATTCTCGATTAACTATTATAGCTGGCAGTTTTTTGTATTTCGTATTCAAATGCTGAATAATAAAACGCTCATCCCTGTATTTTACTCAAGAGCTTATTTGCGTTACTTTAAATGCAAAACCTACCATAAGTTTTTACTAGCGAATAAAAAATGCATCAAAGCAATGCTAAAAGAAGAACAGACACAAGTGTTAGAAGCTTATATTAAGCGTATAGAGCAAGGCAAAGCCGTAAGTGCAAAAGAAATATTCAGAAGATTAGAAGCACATATAAAAACATTATCAGAATCAAGATTTCCAAATACAAAAAAGAACGACACCAATAAAACAGAATATCTAAAATTTTTGGAAACACAAAAGGAAGTGCTTTTAAGCGCATTAAAAGACGATGGCTTAAAGACGTATAGAGCTTATAAAAAGTGTTTAAGAAAACATAAGGACTTTGGTTCAAACCAAGACATTGTAACTTTCCATAATAGATTCAAAAAAATAATAAAAGCAAAATTAGAGCAGAATGTTAAATTAGACGAAGCAGATAAAGATACTTACGATTGGTACAGTTTAAAAGCACAATTAAAAGCTGTTGCAGAAGATGACAACATAACTTTATCAAATAAAAATTGTTAGAAGTATGATAAATAAAAGGAATCTGTGCCCTTGCCCAAACAATAACCTTCCCTAACCCCAAAAACAAAACAAAAAAGGCTGGGATCTGCAGGTTTATACAACGTACGCAGCCTGCCCCAGCCATAAACCAAAATAGTTTTAACACGCCATTGCCTTAACGGATGCAGTCCGTTAGGTGCTACACGTAGCAGCGCAAAATTACAAAATGAAACCGCACTTATATTTGTTTAGATTTTTAGCTTGCTTTTTTTATCTTTAAGCACCCTTAAAAACTAATTCTTAGTTGACAATTGTTTTTTCCTTTTAATTAAATAGTATATATGTCCAAACTCATAAAACCTGAAAAGGTTAGCCTTCTCAATCATCCCGAATTTACTGAAAAAGTAATCCAAGAAATGATAGCTGAAGACCCAAGTATTATCGGTTTGGGTGATGATTTGGTATTAAAAGATAAGGAACGCCCACAACCAAGAGCAGGTAGGTTAGACTTGTTAATGCAAGATAGAGAAACCAATAGGCGGTACGAAATTGAATTGCAATTAGGTAAAACAGACGAAAGCCACATCATCAGAACTATAGAGTATTGGGATATTGAGCGCAAAAGATATCCGCAATACGACCATTGTGCTGTTATCATTGCAGAAGACATTACCAGCCGCTTTTTAAATGTTGTAAGCTTATTTAACGGCTTTATTCCCTTGGTTGCTATACAGATGAATGCCTTTAAATTTGAGGACAAGGTTGGGCTTGTCTTTACTAAGGTTCTCGATGAGTTACCTCTTGGTCTAATAGATGAAGATGAAGAAGTACAGGAGGTTACCAATAGAGAATATTGGCTTAAGCGAGGAACTGAGACTACCGTAAAAATGGCTGACCAGATGCTAGAATTGGTTAATACCTTTGTAGACAATTACGAGCTTAAATACAATAAGTTTTATATTGGTTTAGCCAAAAACGGACAGCCAAATAATTTCACCATATTTAAGCCCAAGAAGAAATATATGACTGTAGAATTTATGCTGCCAAAATCAGATGAGGTTGACCAAATAATCGATGCTAATGAATTGGATGATATGGGCTATAATCCCAAATGGGGCAAATACGGTATTCGTTTTAGTAAAGGAGAAATTAATAAAAAAGAAGAAGCCATACTTACGTTATTAAAAATGGCTGAAAGAAATAGAAACCAATGATAACAAAGGATAACTTCAAAAAAGTACTTGAGACTTTAGGGTTTAAAAAATCCACCAATACATATACCAAGAAATTTCCAGATTTAGGTTGTACTTTAAAAGTAGACTTCAAAAATGAAAAACTTATCTATCCTTTAGATAAAGGGTTTACCATTGCTGGTGATTTTACTACATCTTTTACACAGAAAGAAAACTTTGTTGTTTTTGAATGTGTGCATCGCCTCTTTGAACAAGGATATAAACCAGAACATATAGAATTAGAACCTAAATGGACTGTCGGTCACGGTGCTAGTGGTGGTAGAGCTGATATAATGGTAAAAGACAATTCAGGTAAATCACTAATGATTATTGAATGTAAAACGGCTGGTACAGAGTTTAAAAAAGAATGGGATAAAACTAAAATCAACGGAGGACAGATTTTATCCTACGCAAAACAGGCAGGTAGCACCCAATTTGTTGCACTATACGCATCAGACTTTGTAGATGGTAAGGTAAAAGCAGATTATTATTTAATAACACTAAAAGATAACGAAAAACTTCTTGAAGAATTAGCAGATAAAGAACCGCTTTCATTTGCAGCTGCAAAATTACTAGATAAAGAAGATATTTATGAAGCGTGGACGCAAACCTACGATCAACACTATGAAACTAGAGGTGTTTTTGAGGATAACGAGCCCTATTTAATAGGTAAATCTAAATATAGTTTAAGCGATCTCGATAGTATTTCAGGTAAGGATATACAAGGTAAATATCACCAGTTTGCAACCATATTAAGACAACATAATGTTTCAGGTCGCGAAAATGCATTTGACAAGTTAGTAAACTTATTCCTTTGTAAAATAGTTGATGAAACTAACAACCCTAACGAACTCAAATTCTATTGGAAAGGGATTGCTTACGATAGCTATTTTGATTTGCAAGACAGACT
>JAGQZO010000212.1:0-4161 GCA_020435515.1 Winogradskyella sp.
TGTAAAATTTTGATTCCATCCTAGAAGCTCATAATTAGAGCAATTTTGAATATCAGAACCATAAACATATAAATAATAGTTATGATTTGAATTAGCATTACTGTATTCTATAAATTCTAGTGGCCCTGAAGATGAGTCTTGAGTAAAATTGCCCATGAAGGAATTGTCTTCATAGAGAGCAATAGTTATGTCATCCTCTATTTGAGTAAATATTTTCAAAGGAGCATTTTCGTTTACTTCAATCGAGTAAATATCGATTGCATCAAAAGAAACAAAGCCATAATTAACTTGTCCGAATATGTTATCAAACTCTCCCAGTAATTGGGCATTCATGTTATCATTGTTAGGCTCACTTTCATTATTGTTATTAATAAATGTATTGTTGTATTCAAAAGTATACTGACTACATTGTCCGGAACTATATATGTACAAAAAGTAATTTTCGTCCGTACTTGCACAATTATACGAAATACTGGATACCATACCATTAACATCTAGGTTGTAGTTGCCTATTTGTCCGCTAGGATTCTGTCCATCAATAGAAACGTTAAGGTCAAGTAGGATAGGATTTATTGGTTCTTGAAATGTGATATCAATTGGGCCGTTATATTCTACCTCTAGTTCGTAAATATCAACTGTGTCAGTATTTTGACCATCGGTATAACCTAAAGTTCCTGAGTTTGATGTGTTATTGGCAACAAAAGTTGGGTTGGTAAATTCATTATTGGGTTCTGTATCGTTGTTTACAGTTACGTTATTTATAGTAGAAATCATTAATGAGTACGTTGTACAGCAGTCTTCACAAGTAAATGGGTTAGAAAACTCAGAGATCTGAAAAAAATAAGTGCCTGCTTCCATACAATAATAATTACTTTCTAATAGAAAAGGTTGAGGTATTAAAACTAATGAACCGTCATCTATTTCGTGGTAAAGTGTCGTGGTTATAACTCCATCAGGTTGAGAATCACTATATGTAATAATAATATCACTGTTTTGAGGTATTTCAAATCTATACCAATCGTTAAGGTCTTCATTTGCAGTAGTACCATAGCCTATATTGCCCAATTTAGTTTCATTAAGGTTTATGTTAATAGCTTCAGAACTTAGGTTGTTTGGCTCAATATCTAATTGACCAAGGATTTCTAAACTCATCATAGACCAAGCGAAACGATAGCTACTATTAGAAGACTCGAACCTAAGATAAATTGTTTCGCCTTCTTGTATACAATTTTCATTAATAGCCAAGAATCCGTTGGTACTAGCGAGACCATAAGAGCCTAATAATAATCCAGGTTCATTATTTATTTCATTGTATATTTCTAGGTTGGATAATACAGAACTGTAATGGCTGTCTCCATTCCAACTTATATTTAAAGCTCCGTTATTTGGTGCGGTTAACTTGTACCAATCTACTCCTAAATCAACTATATCTTGGACTACATTGTCCATACTACCTCTGCCTTCATAAAAAACAGCTTCTTGAGTCAGTATAGCTTGTTCAAAAGTGTCATTTGGTTCAGGATCTGCTTGGTAACTCAAAGGGGTGAAACTATAATCAAAACTGTAGGGAGCATTTCCATTAGTAGCATTCATAGTTACAATAACGGTTATTTCTGCTCCTGTAGGGACAGTAGTTGTAACCAAAGTTGGATTGGTAATGGAACTTAGAGGCCCTGTTGTACCTATTAAAGTCGAAAAAGATGAACCATCTGAAAATGATGAATTCACATATACATCTAGTTTGACATAAAAGTTTGGGTTAAGAGACCCCTCACATTCATATAAAGCTACACTCCAACCACCATTAATAACCATTGGGCCATCGTTGTTGGCAATAATGGTGAAAGTATCTTGGTCTTGTCCAACTTGGCACGAAGTGAGATTTACGCCATTGATTTGTTGACACAAAGAAAAAAAAGTGTTAAATAGTAAAATAAGAGTGAGATAAAGATGTTTCATGGTTACAAGAATTAATAGTCATTGTAAACCTACAAAACACATTAAAGCCATAAAATACCCATTATTAGGTATTTTTAGTAGACAAGTGGTTAAAATCTATACTTCTTATCTAATGCATAGCGCATCAATTCTCCCTTACCTTGAAGCCCTAGAATCCGTATCATATTCTTTCGATGCGTATCTACAGTATGGACACCAATAAATAATTCGTCTGCTATTTCTCGAGAGGTTTTGCCTCGAGCTATAAGTTCTAAAATTTCTATCTGTCTTTTGGTAAGGATTCCCTTTGCTTTTTTATTATTATCGTCTTCCGTTGTTACAGTAATATTGGCATCAAAATAGGTATTGCCCATATAAACGGCCCTAACTGCATTCAGTACCTCTTCGAGTGGTGAGTTCTTTAATAAATATCCTAAGGCACCAGCATCTAACATTTGTTGTATGGCGTCTTGCTGATCAAACATGGTAAATCCTAAAACTTTGGTGTGAGGAAACTCTTTTTTTATTTGTTTAGTGGCAGAAATACCATCTACTTTTGGCATTCTGATATCAGTGATAACAACGTTAGGTTGTTTTAACCTAACTAACTTCAAAAGATCTTCACCATCATTGGCGGTACCAACTATTTCTATATCATCCTCATACTCTAAAAGTAATTTTATACCATCAATTAAAGATTGATGGTCTTCGGCAATTGCTAGTCGTATCATAATGGTATATCAATAATTACTGTTGTTCCTTTGTCTTTCTCTGACTCTATGGTCAGTTTCCCATCCAAATGTTCTACGCGTTTGTCAATACTGCTAATGCCCATGCCTTTGCTGGTTATTGTCACCTGACTTGGATTAAAACCTTTGCCATTATCTTCTATCATAATATTTATGCTGTCATCGTGATTGGTCAGATGAATAGTTGCCTCAGTCGCTTGAGCATGTTTTATGATATTGGTAACCAATTCTTGTATAATTCTAAAGAGTGTGAGCTCTAAACTATTTTCTAGACGTTGGTCTAAGCCGTGGTCTAAAACCTCAATTTGTATTTTATTTGAAGCCGAGATTTTATCTGCCATGTTCTGTACGGCTTTCAGTAAACCTTGCTTAGCAATAACACCAGAGTTTTTGGCATGTGCCACAGCACGTACTTTTTGGTAGGCTTCTTCAATTAGATTGTTAGTTTTATCAAATAACTCCGGTGAGCCTCTATCTTTTAAAGCATTAAAATGCAGTTTTACATTAGCCATTAGGCCACCCAAATCATCATGCAGATCATTTGCTATACGTTGCCTTTCTTTTTCTTGGCCTTCTATCATGGCATCAATAGCTGTCAATTCTTGTTCTTTTAGAACCGTTTCTAGTTTTTGGGATTCAATTTCTTTTTCTTGTTCGGCAAGTTTTTGTTTGCGTTTGGTGTTTTTGAATAGCAAGAAAGCAATAATACTTCCTAAAACTAAACTGCTAGCAAGACCTATGGCGATATTTTGAGTTTTTTGTTTGGCGGCTTCGGTTTCCAGATTCTTTATCCTTAAGTCTTGGTTTTCAAACTTGGCAATACCTTCAAGGGATTCTATTCGGTTTAATGTATCGCTATATCGTTTAAATTCTTTAAAATGTGAATACGCCATTTTATACTCCCCTTGAGCTTCATATATTGCCGAAAGATTTTGATTAATCATTGATTTTCTAAACGCCACACTCTCATTAATTGGTAATGAATCTGCGAGTTTTGTATAATAAGCTGCTTTTTCATAGTCGCCCATATTTAAATATAGGCTACCTAAATTCAAGAAAGAATTATAAAAGTTATTGGTGTTTTGAAATTTTTCATTGTTCTCAATGATATCAAGTTTTTTGGTGTAGTAATACAATGCTGAATCATACATTTTTAGGTCTTCATTATAAATAACACCAAGATTGCCTATGGTTCTCAGCAACATACTGCTATCTCTAGAAGTAAAATTATATTGTTTTGTATCTTTGTAATATCGTATTGCTTCTTTAGGTTGATCTCTGAGTAAATAGAAGTTTCCTTTTAGTAATGAGCTAATAATTTTAAATTGATTGTTGTTAAAGTTATTAGCGGCTTGCTCAAGTTTTTTTAAATAGTCAAGTCTATAGGGTTTGTCAGCTTCATAATCATAGGATTGCGCTAAGCCTGATAGTGAAGATAGTATGGTTAGTGTATCTTTTATTTTATAGGCTTCAT
>JAGQZO010000212.1:4237-8949 GCA_020435515.1 Winogradskyella sp.
AAATAATTGAATCTCGGAATTAGATGTTTAGGAAGATCTTCTCCATTTTCCAATTCAGATAAGAAAAGGTTGACAGAATCGGTTTGTCTGAGTTTACTGTGGTAAACTAGACTATAGTAACTTTTTAGGTTTTGATTTTTTGTGTTTTTAATTTTGGTGAGAATACCTTTGGTAGGTGTAGTACGATGAAAATAATAATAACTAGAATCACTCTGCGCTTGACAGAGTGATAGAGTTACTAGATTTAAAAATAGAATTATGCTTCTCACGTAAAAAAAAAACTAATCTTTTTTACTATTTGGTATAAATGGTTCTCCGCCTATTACAGATCCCTTCTTTTTTTCTTGTTCTATTTGTATATCACCACAATCAATAATTTCAAACTCATTGTAGTGCACTTCAATTTTAATAGAATCTCCTTTTACCTTTCTCAAGTTGCTAATGAAAATGGGCTTATATATAATATTATTGCTGAAAATTTTGCCATTACATTCATAATAAATCTCATTATCATCATTGGTCTTATCTACTCTTCTAAGTGTACTACCATCGGGTATTGGAATTAAAAAGTAAGACACCCCAAAGTTTGTATCGTATTTTCTGTCCGTTCCTTCAACAAGTAATTCTTTCGAGGAACAAAAATCATAGATTTCAGTAGGGTTACGTGAGATTTCGTAATCTTCGATAAAATTTTCAATTTCGGACATAATTTTATCAAGATTTTCTCTTGAAGTCTTGTTTGATTCATCATTGGGCTGACTTTGAGTATTGTTTCCACAAGAAATTATTATCAAGCCAAGAAAGAGTAAAGTAGCAATTTTGTTAAAAGGCGCTTTCATTTTATAAAGTATTTACTGGTTAGTAGCACAAAGATGCAAAGTAGGCGTATACCAAAACATACCCATTACTAGGTATATTTCTGTCAATAAGTTAAAAAATAAATATGAATTATTAAGAAAATTAGGACAAAACGCCTAAAAAAGAGGTTACATCAAAAGAAACTTCACTGCTGCAATCATGCCAATAAAGCCAATAAAGGCAATAAGAATCCAAACAGTTCCTTTGTAATAAGCTTTATGAATTTTTAAGTCTTTACGATATTGGTAAGCCACAGCAATAACAAAAGCTATAAAAAATAATATCCCGAAAATCCATTGACCAGTTGTAAACATTAGCGTATTTTTATGCAAAAATAATTAAAATTAGAGCATTAATCACTATAAAATGATTCTTGCTAACCTATATACGAAAAAATATCAACCTTAGTTTTTAATTATTATATGCAAGACAAAATCAATGCCGTAAAGGCATTTCATACCGCTTTTAAAATAGGACACAGAGAAACACCAAAAGCCGATTTAGGAATAGAGAAAAACATGTTGCGTTACAAACTCATGCGCGAAGAAAATGAAGAGTATCTCGAAGCGGCCAACAATAATGATTTAGTTGAGGTGGCTGATGCATTGGGTGATATGCTTTACATACTTTGTGGCACAATAATAGAGCATGGACTTCAGTATAAAATTGAAGAAGTTTTTGAAGAGATTCAACGCAGTAACATGAGCAAACTTGGAGAAGATGGTGAACCAATTTACCGTGAAGATGGTAAAGTGCTCAAAGGTCCCAATTATTTTAAACCGAATATTAAAGAGATTTTAGAGTCATAAAAAAAAGCAGCCAATCGGCTGCTTTTTTAATTATTTTACTTCATATCTCCAACCATGTTTATCTTCCGATAAGTTGTGTTGAATATGGGTGAGTGTCTTTTTAAATTGAGAAGCATATGAGTTGTCTAACTGCGGAATTTCAAAAACATCTTCAGCATGCTCAAATGCAGAAACCTGACTCACAACTGCAGCAGTACCAGCACCAAAAATTTCTTTTAAACTTCCGTCTTTTGCAGCTTCTTTTATTTCCTTTACACTTACTGGTCTCACTTCGCATTCAATACCTAAATCCTCAGCTAGTTGTATCACACTTTTACGTGTTACACCATCCAGAATTCTGTCACTAGTAGGAGCGGTAATAAGCTTATCGCCAACTCTAAAGAAAATATTCATAGTACCTGCTTCTTCTAAATAGGCGTGGGTAGAAGCGTCGGTCCAAATGATTTGGTCAAAACCTTTTTTCTGTGCCAAACTCGTTGGATAAAACTGTGCAGCATAATTTCCGGCTGCTTTGGCAAAGCCAACACCACCATCTGCGGAACGACTAAATTTTTCAGCAAACAACACACGCACAGGTTTAGTGTAGTATGCTTTAGCTGGTGAACAGATAATCATAAATCTATAAGTTGCTGCTGGAGAAGCCGAAATAGCTGGCTCAGTAGCAATAACAAACGGACGTATATATAGAGAATTGCCAAGGCCTGGTTTTATCCAATCACTTTCCATTTTCAATAAGGTTTCAAGACCTTTAAAAAAGTAATTTTCAGGAAACTCAGGTATAGCAAGTCTGGCGGCAGATTTATTAATTCGTTTAAAATTTTGGTCAGGTCTAAACAAAAAGATTTTACCGTTTTCATCTTTATAGGCTTTCATACCTTCAAAAACAGCTTGTCCATAATGAAACACACGAGCAGAAGGTTCTATCGTCATTGGTTGGTAAGGCATGATCTTAGGAGTTTGCCATTTACCATCTTCAAAATCGCATACAAACATATGGTCTGTAAATACACGACCAAAAATCAAGTTGTCGAAATCAACATTTTTGATTTTAGAATTTTCAGACTTTACGATAACGATTTCGTTAGGGTTGGTTTCTACCATTAAATGGGTGTTTTAAATTTCTGCAAAACTACGAAATCAATGTGGTTAATAAAAGGTAATGTTATCTTAAAATTCGTAATTTTGTAGTTCTATTATAAACAATACTAAACAAATCAACAATGAAAAAAATAGTTTTGATTTTAGCAATGAGCTTAGCCATAGTGTCTTGCAAAAACGAAAAGGAAGTAAAAGAAGTCGACGTAAAAGAGGTTAAAGACGAGATTGCCTATGCGTCTTTCGGAATGGAAATTAATGATGCCGATGCATTATCTGCTGACCGTATGATGGAACACTATAAAGGTCTAAAAGCTGGAGATACTATCAATGCTAAAATGACAGGAAAAATCAATGAAGTATGCTCTAAAAAAGGCTGTTGGATGACTTTAGACATGGGTAACGATAAGGAAGTGATGGTACGTTTTAAAGATTACGGTTTCTTTATGCCTTTAAATGCTGAAGGTGAAGTAGTTGTAAACGGAAAAGCCTTTGTGGAAGAAACTTCAGTTGACGAATTAAGACACTACGCAGAAGATGCAGGTAAATCTGCAGAAGAGATTGCTGCAATCACAGAACCAAAATTTGAATACAAGTTCTTAGCTGATGGAGTACTCCTTAAGCAATAAGGTTTTTGCACTTGTAGCATTGTTGCTATTATGTTTTAATTGCAAGAATGAAACTGAGTCAAAGCCTACTGAGAAAAAGGAAAAACCAGAACTTATCATGCATCAACCTTCTGAGATGGCAAATCTTATGAATGGGATGTATGCTTACAATTTGCAAATAAAACAGCAGATTGTTAATGGTGAAGTTCCAGCATCAATGCCATTGGATTTGATGAAACTTCATTCTGCCGAAATGAGCAATGGCCATGCCAGAACACCAGTTTGGAATAGCTTTGTAAACGTTTTTATTGAATCTCAGCAATCGGTTATAGACACATTGTCTAATGTTGAATTAAAGGAGCGTTATAATGCTACAATCAACAATTGTTTGGCTTGTCATAAAACCGAATGCACAGGACCAATCCCGAAGATTAGAAAACTTTTAATTCAGTAATTGAAGCGAAAAATAATCACCACGTCAGATGGTTCTAAAACCATTCAGATTGAAGATTGGAATGAACAGTACCATTCCATCCATGGTGCCATACAAGAAGCAAACCATGTGTTTATAAAGCATGGTTTGCTTTTTTATTTAGAAGACTGTCACACTGAGCGTAGGTCACTGAGCGAAGTCGAAGTGAGTCGAAGCGCAAATGATATTTCTCACCCTATCAACATCTTCGAAATAGGCTTCGGCACAGGACTCAATGCCTTTCTTACGTTTTTAAAGGCTAAAGAACTTCAGCAGCCCATTAATTATGTTGGTGTAGAAGCCTATCCTG
This sequence comes from Winogradskyella sp., assembly GCA_020435515.1. GTDB lineage: Bacteria > Bacteroidota > Bacteroidia > Flavobacteriales > Flavobacteriaceae > Winogradskyella. The sequence continues at coordinate 8,390 of JAGQZO010000212.1, forward strand.
TAAAGACTCATGAAATTCAGCAACTCAATTACGTTGAGTTAATCTCAGAAAAGCATAAAGATGAATTCGAGAACATGCATCACATTTCTTGGGAAGCAAAACATAATATCAGTCCAATATTTACCCTCGAAAAACAAGAAAAATTCTTCAAAGACATAACTGACGAAAATGCTTTTGACATCATTTATTTTGATGCCTTTGGTGCACGCGTACAACCCGAACTTTGGACGGAAGACATTTTTGCGATTATGTTCAAAGCCTTAAAAAACAATGGTGTTTTGGTCACCTATTCTGCAAAAGGCAGTGTTCGTCGTGCTATGCAGGCCGTTGGTTTTACAGTTGAGCGTCTTCCTGGCCCACCTGGTAAGAGAGAAATGCTTCGTGCAACGAAGCATTCGGCGAAGCGAAGCGAGCCAAATGTTTATTAGTAACATTCAGCGAACGCAGAGAGCTAAATGTTTTTTAACAATGCGCTCGTAACATTCAGCGAACGTAGTGAGCTAAATTTTCACTTTATGTCACACTGAGCTTGTCGAAGTGCAGTCGAAGTATGGTAATCT
>JAGQZO010000212.1:9063-9187 GCA_020435515.1 Winogradskyella sp.
GGCCTAAAGCATGTCTTATCTTTGATAAAAAATAAGAAGCAATGACCGTTTTAATAACAGGAGCAACAGGATTAATTGGGCAGGAGATTGTAAAACTATGTCATGCACAAGATATTACTGTCCA
>JAGQZO010000213.1 GCA_020435515.1 Winogradskyella sp.
CAATTGAAGCTTACCCTTGGGAATTGGAAAAAGCAGTAGAAGCATTACACTACGCTTTGTCTTACGATCCGGAAAATGCTAAAGCTTTACACTTAATGGCAAAGGTATATTCAGAGCAATTGGGTGATTACGAAACAGCTAAGACATATTACGAAAGTGCCTTGGCGAGCAGATTGGATTTAACTGATATTTATCCAGACTACATACGGTTATTAACCAATAACGAGGATTTTGAAGAAGCTCAAAAAGTTATTGACTTTGCGAAGACTGTAAAAGGTATAGATAAAGCAGGTATAGCGTTGGCACAAGGCCAATTGTTTGAAAGCATGGCTCAGTTTGAAGACGCAGAAGGTGCTTTAAAAGAAGCAAAGCAATTAGCATTGAATGATGATTTTATAAGTTTTGTTGATAATGTGTTGTCTCGTATAAAAAAGAAAAGAAAAGCACAGGCAAACGAAAACAGGATATTAGAAAATCAAGCCAAAAAAGAGGCTGAAGTACAACCAAAAAGTTGGTTTCAGAATCGGTTGAATAATTTATTGTAATTAAAAAAGAAAGGAGAATAAACAAATCGGCAAGCTTCGGTTTGCCGGTTTTAAAAGATAAGGTGGCTGAATGGTTAAGGCAATAGACAGCAAATATGTTTTTTATGAGTTCGAATCTCATTCTTGTCTCAAATTAGGGAATTCGTCAGCGTTGGAGAGCTGGGACTGTCTGTAAAACAGTTGTATTGTACTTAGAAAGTTCGAATCTTTCAATTCCCACAATATAGTATCGTAGTTCAATGGTAGAGCACTCGGTTGTCTCCCGAGAAGTTGCGAGTTCGAGTCTCGTCGGTACTGCAGATTGGAGAGTAGGCAAATATTGGTTTGTTGCGCTTACCTGCTAAGTAAGTTTACCTTTTTGGTAATGAAGGTTCAATTCCTTTGCTCTCCGCTTTGCTCCGTTGGTCAAATGGTTTAAGACGCCACACTTTCTATGTGGAATTAAGGGTTCAATTCCCTTACGGAGTACAAATTGAGATATAGCTTAACTGGCAGAGCATCGCTCTCATAAGGCGAAAAGTTTAGGTTCGAATCCTAATATCTCAACAATTTGCAGGAATGGCGAAATGGTAAACGCACTCGATTTAGAATCGAGAGACTGGGAGTTCGAATCTCTCTTCCTGTACAAAAACTCCACTAGCCCAAATGGAAGAGGCAAAGGTTTTAAGCACCTTTAAGTCCAAGTTCGAATCTTGGGTGGAGTACAATAACCTGTGGTGTAATGGCAGCATTCAAGACTTTGACTCTTGAGGTAATGGTTCAAATCCATTCAGGTTATCAAAAAAAGTGTCTATAGTGTAATGGCTCGCACAGGAGGTATATCCTCTTAAATCAAGTTCGAAATGCTTCGCATTCATGAGCACTTATATAATTAAGTGATTATCTAGCGAACTAATCTTGATAGTCACTATAATTCTGGAACAGTAGCAAAGTTGGTCAATGCACCAGATTGAAGATCTGGAGATATAGGTTCGAGTCCTGTCTGTTCCACAAATGAAACGTTCATTGAAAAAGATTCCTGCCTACGCAGGAAATGTTATCAAGCTGGTCTTGTTGGGTGTTTCGGTATGGCACTATTGCATAATGCGATGCAGAGATGTATCTCGTTTTATGTTCAACTAGACTTGAAGGTTTTGACTGTTCACCAAAAAATAGTCTCCGATTCTATAGGTCGTGGGTTCGATTCCCACCTTCCCCACAAAATCATACCAATATAAAGGGGAAGTAGTTCAGTTTGGTTAGAACAATAGGTTGTCTTGTTGCCGGTTCGAGTCCGGTCATTAGCTCGAGGAAATCCTCGTTGGCTTTTGTAGCTCAATTGGAAGAGTAGACACTGCACTCATAATGCAGCTTTTAGGGCAAAGGATGTCCACCAAAGCTTATCATCTTGTAAAACTGATAGACAAGTAGTCCGTCACACTACTCAATAAAAATGACAAAATAGTAGATTGTAGATTGGCTTTAGTAATAACCAATTAGTGTTCAATAATAAGCAATCTCGGAAGTACTTTGAATTACTGATTTGTAATTTCAAAAGTAGTTACTGTTATGATTAAAGGTTGAAAGATAAAAACCAATATGATTTTCTTTTAGCGTGCAGTCATCACACTGATTATGGCTGATTTTACTATGAGTAATTCCGTATTGAAGAGATGATTTGCAATCTGCTATTTTTTAAAAGTAAAAATTGAAATAAAGATAAATTTCAACTAGTGTTAAACTCGTCAATACTAGTTTGAAGTTGGCAATCCGTCCGTTACAAGTGATGCCGTTTCGCCTTAGTTGGCAAAAATGATGTTTAATTAAAAAACTAAAAACAATGTTACGAGTAAGAATTAATGCCGGAAAAGTAGGTTTGGTATTCAAAAACGGTGATTACGTTAAAGTGATTACTCAAGGTTTGCACTGGTTAGGGTTTAACCAGCGCGTACTAATGTATAGTTTGAGCACTAGTTTTACTGCACCAATAGCATTGGAAATTCTCTTAAAAGATGAGATTTTGGCTGCTATGTTAGATGTTGTAGAAGTAAAGGACGGAGAGCTAGTTTTACTTTACGAAAAAGGAAACTTTAAGAACGTCCTAACCGCTGGCCGCTATGCATTCTGGAAAGGTCTAATTGATCGTGAGTATGTACGTGTAGATTTAAGCAAAATCTATATTACTGAAAATCTGGATAAGTCACTTTTTAGCAATTATGAAGTCAATAAGTACATCAGAACTTTTGAAGTTGCTGCTTACGAAAAGGCGGTTCTTTTAGTAGATGATGTCTATACAAAAACACTAGATGGTGGTACTTACCGCTTCTGGAGAAATGATACTTCTATTAAAATTGCAAAAGCCGATTTGCGTCAGCTACAATTAGAAATTGCAGGACAAGAATTGTTAACTAAAGATAAAGCTGCTATTCGTATTAACTTTTACACACAGTACAAAGTTACCGATGTAGAAAAAGCACTTTTGGATAACAAAGATTATGAAAAGCAATTATACATTACAATGCAGATGGTATTACGTGCTTACGTAGGTGCCTACACACTAGATGAATTGTTAGAACGTAAAGACAATATTGCAGAAGCGGTATTTGAAGACGTCAAAGCAAGTGCTTCTAAATTAGGTGTTGCCGTTTTAAACTGCGGTATAAGAGATGTGATTTTAACTGGTGACATGAAGGATATTATGAACCAAGTTTTAATTGCACAAAAGAAAGCACAAGCCAATGTTATTATGCGACGTGAAGAAACAGCTTCTACACGTAGTTTGTTAAACACAGCAAAGTTGATGGAGGAGAATGATATGTTGTACAAACTAAAAGAAATGGAGTATGTTGAAAAAATTGCCGAAAAGATTGGTGAAATCACCGTTTCAGGTAATGGAAATATGGTCACACAATTGAAGGAGATTTTCTCTGGGAAATAAGTGGGTGGATAAAAAAAGCGCTAGTACTAACTAGCGCTTTTGGTTTTAGAATAGAATTCTATTTTTTAACCAATTCAAACCTAAAATCTATATCAACTTTGTTAGATAATTTATTAGCAACAATTTTTGGGATTTCAATATCAAAATCGGATACCAAAACCGTAAAATTACCTGTAATTATGATTTTATCTCCTTCCATTTTTAAAGTTAATGGAATATCTTTAATTTGTTTTGTGACTCCGTGAAATGTTAGTGAACCATCAATGGAAGTATTACTTTCTTCATTACTTAAATCATCAAAATCTAAAGCGTCTACTTTTCCTTTAAAAGTAGCTTTTGGGAACTCATCAGACTCGGCATAATTTTCATTAAAGTGCTCTTCCATTAAAGCATTTTTAAATCTGAAACCTTTTACTAAAGCTAAGGCTGCAAATTCTCCATTTTCAGTATTTAAAATTGCAGTTACAGAATTGTTTTTGGCAGCAACCTCTTCAAAAGAAGGTACCGAAGCCTCAAAATTCAATAACCCTGTTTTGGTTAGGTACTTGCTTTGAGCTATTGTGCTTATGCTAACTGAGAATAGTGTTAAAAAAATGATCTTTTTCATAAGTTTTAGTTTTCAAGTAGACCTTCCTGTTCCCATTGAATAACAAGATCTATTAAGTTTTGCGGTAATCTTGGGCCTCCAAACGGCATTACAAAACCGGCGTCTGTAGTAGAAATACGTCCGATTAAATCTCTGTTTTCTACAGCGTCTTTAACATCGTTGTATGTTATTAAGGACATTGGTGCCCCATTAACTGGAGGGCTACTATGACAGAAAATACAATTGGTATCAATTATAGATTTTATATTGTCATTGTAGGTTACAAATTCTTCAACTATCGCATCTTCAGTTAAGTCATCTTCACTATTGTAAGAACAGTTAGTTGAACAGAATAAGCTTGCAAAACATAAAAGATATTTAAATTTCATAACTATTAATTTTTAAAACACACGACTTAAGTTAAACCCAAAATAGATATTACCATCACTCCAATCTCCAGTGGCCTGTCCCAGAAATCCATTCGTATTCATGGCTTGGGCATTAGAGAAGTGCATTTGAAATACATGTCCACCAGTCTCTAAATCAAAACCAATAGAAAGCGGATTTTTAAAAGGTGAACCATCAGCTCTATTTAAATGCCATCCGTAATCTAAGTTTATAGACCAACGTTTGCCTAGTTTGTGTCTTCCTCCAAGACCAATAGCGTATTGTGAGTTGTGTTGTTCGTCATAAGCCACAAAATTGTCATGAAAAAATGTTGGTGCCACTTCCAATGACAATTTTGAACTTACTTTTTTGGATATAAGCAACTGCGCTGTATAACTAAGACGATCCCTAAACTCTAACTTTGGTAAATTTTCTTTTTCTAATGCGGTATTTATTAAAATCGAATTATAGGCAACTATGGTAAAAGGAAAACCATTTTCTTTTTGTCTTACTAGTCTGTATTTAGCTGAAGTTTCATAAATTTTTTGAAAAGAGCTTCGAGATACACCAATATTTATAGCATCGGTTATACCATAAACAAAGTTTAATCTTGTAACGGCATCATCAAGTCCAAAAAAACTATCAAAGCCATTTTCTATACTGCCAAATCTATGTGAAACAATGAAGGTTAATTCCTTTTTTGCAACAAGCTTGGTAGATTCAAAGTTTACAATTTTCAAACCTTTAAAAGCTGCAGTTGCATATTGGTTTCCAACAGAATCAGTATCAATTTCATTCAATAAATCATCTACTTGAGCACTTGAAATTTGGCATACCAATAGCATAACGAGTATAAATAAGTATCTCATATTTTTAAATAATTAAATAATATAGATTATTCTCTTCCTAGAAGGATATATAAATT
>JAGQZO010000214.1:0-2911 GCA_020435515.1 Winogradskyella sp.
AAAGTATGATTTGAGAAGACATTATCGGTTAGTTCGGTAGAATTAATTTTGAATCTGTTTTCTGGGCACTCTATAAAGTAGAATAATACCTATTAAAAAGAATAAAAATAGAAACAGAATTCCATATCGCATAGATTTATATTCTGAAACTACTGCAAAAATAACCATACCTATAACAATACCTATTTTTTCGGCAACATCATAAAAACTAAAATATGATGTTGTATCTTCTGTTTCTGGTAAAAATTTAGAATAGGTAGATCTAGCTAAGGATTGTACACCTCCCATAACCAAACCTACAAGACCTGCTGCAATATAAAACTGTATAGGAAAATTCATGAAATAGGCATATACACACAGTAACATCCAAATAAAATTAATAAAAATGAGTGTTTTTATATTGCCATACTTTTCAGAAGCTTTTGAAGTTAGTATTGCTCCAACTATGGCTACTAATTGAATAATTAAAATGCTAACTATTAAACCCATAGTTTTTTGATCTTCAGATTCCCATTGTATTTCTTTCTCGCCAAAGTATGTAGCTATTAACATTATTGTTTGTACAGCCATACTAAACACAAAAAAGGCGTACAAATAGCGCTTTAGTCTTAGATTATCCTTGAGTTGATTCCACACCCCTTTCAATTCTTTAAAACCATTAAAGATGACGTCTTTGGTAACTTTATGACCAGATGAAATTCCTTTTGGTAGTACATAAAATGTATATTGACTAAATAAAGCCCACCAAACACCTACAGTAATAAAGGATGTTTTCATGGCTTCTATTGAAGCCTTACCCTTTGCCTTTTCTAAGGCTTTTGCTATTTCTTCCTCAGTTCCGTTTTGAGCTATAGCTGAATCTATAACGACATTAAATCCAAACCAATTTGGCTTCATAACCATTGCTAGGTTGACTATAAGCAAAATAACACTGCCTATATAACCTAAAGAAAACCCTTTTGCACTTATACTATCTTGTTGCTCCTCATATGCAATATCAGGTAAATACGAATTGTAGAACACTAAACTTCCCCAATAACCTAATAGACCCATAAAATAAAATAAAAGACTTATATGTATATAATCTCTGTCGAAGAAATAAAGACCAACACATCCAATTGATCCTAAATAGCAAAGCNACAAAAGAATTTCATGAAATTCTTTTTATTACCAATATAATCAGCTATTCCTGAAAGAATTGGTGATAATATTGCAACAACTAAAAACGTAAAGGCTGTTACAAGTGTTATTAGGGTTTCTTGTTTCATATCGAAACCAAAAGCAGTGGCTAACTCTTCTTTAGAATTAAATCTTGTAGCATAAAATATTGGAAAAATAGAAGATGCAATGGTAAGGGTATATACAGAATTTGCCCAATCATAAAATGCCCAAGCATTAAGAAGTTTTTTACTTCCTTTTTTTAGTTCGCTCATAGATTTAAATTAAAAAAAGCTGCTCTTGTTGAGCAGCTTCTAAAGTAATCAATTATTTTTTAAGCTAATATTAATTTATTGGTCTAAACGAAGTAACCCCAAACTTTTTTGCCTCAGACTTTGCTTTTGGCGCTAACTCTTGTAAAGTTGCAATTCTAGAATCGTTACTTGGGTGAGTACTTAAAAATTCTGGTGGTGCTTGTCCTCCACTATTAGCCTTCATACGCTTCCATAGTTCTGCAGCCTCATCTGGATTGTAACCAGCAATCGCCATAAGAATTACACCTATCTTATCAGCTTCAGTTTCATGACTTCTACTAAAAGGTAAAACTCCACCAACAGTAGATGCTAATCCGTACGCCTGCATCCAAATTTGTTGTTTTTCTGGACTTTCATTCCCAGTTGCTACAGCTACACCTATACCTCCAAGTTGTTGAAGCATACCAGAACTCATGCGTTGTTGTCCATGGTTAGCCAAAGCGTGGGCAACTTCGTGCCCCATTATCGCAGCAACACCTGTTTCGTTCTGTGCAATAGGAAGTATACCTGTATAGAATGCAATCTTACCGCCTGGCATACACCAAGCGTTCACCTGCTCAGACTCTATTAATTTATACTCCCATTTATAATCGTCTAAATAACCTTGATGTCCATTAGCGTTTAACCAACGTTCTGCCGCTACTGCTATACGTTGACCTACGCGAGTAATCATCTCAGCATCCTTAGTACCTGTAACCAATTTGCTTTCATTTAAAACCTGATTATATTGTGCAAAAGAAGCAGGAAATAAAGTGCTGTTCTCAGTACCTGGTAATGCTAAAGTCTTTTTTCCTGTAAATGGATTAGTAGCACATGATACAATAATTACTACTATACCTAGTATTGATATTCCTTTTCTAAAAGTCATAGCTAATGATTTTAATTATGTATTTACTAAAATACGAAAATCTATTCGTAATTATTGGACACTTATTTTATGTTATGGTCACTTATTCCTTGCTCCTTTTTCCAAGAATATGAAGTTCAGAGAAATTTTTATCTACCACAAAAGAACTTGTGCCATTAGATTTTAAATGCTCTAGAGAGATAACTTGATTGTCTATTTGAATTTCGGTAATATCAAAAGGTAAGCCGTGAATATGAACATTAAATGTTTCATAGTCCGTAATAAACTTTCCTTCTTTATGCTGATTTATAATAAGCTCGTTCTCTCTACCTGTAAGATTGAAGTTTCTCAAACTATAACGCCCTTTTGTATAATCATACCCATCATCAGCATCACTGAATAACTCACTTACTTCTTTACCATTTTTGTAATAAACATCTAAAGAAACCTCTTTTATTTCCTTTTCACCAACATATTGTTGTACTGGGAATTTAGGAATAATCGCCCCTTCTTTAACAAAAATAGGCATACTATCTATGTCTGCATCTACCCACATTTCTTTACCTCCTTTTATAATTTCATCTGTCCAGAA
>JAGQZO010000214.1:3045-3216 GCA_020435515.1 Winogradskyella sp.
CAAACATCACTAAAGATTTCAATAAAGGCGTGCCATGATCTGCATAGTTCCAGAAAGCAGTATACAAATAAGGCAATAATTGATACCTTAACTCAATAAACTTACGTACAATATTAGTAACATCCTCATCAAAAGCCCAAGGCTCCTGATCTCCATGGTCACCTGATGAAT
>JAGQZO010000215.1 GCA_020435515.1 Winogradskyella sp.
ATTCCATATTTATTCGATACCGATTCTAGAAAATTAAATACTTCACTGCTTGTATTGTTTGCATGTTTTAAATCCGTTGCTGCACCATCTTTTGCTTGAATTAAATGGTCACAATGTACAGTAGTTGGAACAGCAACTTTTGGCTTACCTGCTTGCATAAATTGAAGCAATGCCATTTGTGCAGTTGCATCTTGACATGCCACTCTATCTGGTGCAAAATCTACATAATCCTTACCTCTGGTAAACGCTTTTGTAGGTTTACCATCCCAAAGATGAGCGTATAATATTTTCTCTGAAAGTGTTAATGGTTTTCCAACAATATCTCTAGCTGCATCTACGCGCTCAGTCATGTTAGCATAAACCTTTTTTATCATATCAATGTCAAAAGCCATAAAGTATATTTAAAGGTTGATAATTATTTTATTTAAAGTGTCACAAATTTACAAAATAGTAAGGATTTTTGAAAATATGTAAAGAAATCATTAAAACACTGAAAATAAATCACAAAAAGTTATTTTTTACTTGTATTATTCTAAATATTAACATTTTGATTGTTGTTTGTTTAAAAAATTAACAATTAATCTTATTTAGAATAATTCTGAATTTATAAGCTTAGAGGAGAATAAAAAACTAGAGGAGAAATTAAAAAAGACTTTCAATGATTTTTTCATCACTTATACCTTCAGCTTCAGCTTTATAGTTTTTAATTATTCTATGCCTTAAAATACCAAATGCAACAGCTTGGATATCTTCAATATCTGGTGAAAATTTTCCTTTTGTTGCTGCATGAGTTTTAGCGGCTAAAATTAAATTTTGAGATGCACGCGGACCAGCTCCCCAATCCACAAATTCTTTTACAATACTTGCAGCAGTTTCTTCGTTTGGTCTAGTTTTAGACACTAAGGAAACCGCATATTCTATAACGTTATTAGCAACCGGAATACGACGTATTACATTTTGAAAATCAATTATTTCTTGTGCTGAAAATAATGCATTAACAGACGTTTGAACATCCGTAGTTGTTGCTTTTACAACCTCAACCTCTTCTTTAAAAGATGGATATTGCAATCGTATTGCAAACATAAAACGATCTAACTGAGCTTCTGGCAAAGGATATGTTCCTTCTTGCTCTATGGGATTCTGTGTAGCCAAAACAAAGTAAGGTAAACTCAATTTGTATTGATGACCAGCAACCGTTACCGAACGCTCTTGCATAGCTTCCAAAAGTGCAGCTTGAGTTTTTGGTGGAGTTCTGTTAATCTCGTCTGCAAGAATGATATTAGCGAAAATCGGTCCTTTTATAAATTTAAAGCGACGATCTTCATCTAGAATTTCGCTTCCTAAAATATCGCTAGGCATTAGATCTGGTGTAAACTGAATACGCTTAAAATCTAAGCCAAGTGCTTGTGCAATTGTATTGACCATTAAGGTTTTTGCCAAACCTGGCACACCTATTAAAAGTGAATGTCCACCTGAAAAAATAGAAATCAAGATTTGATCTACAACATCTTCTTGACCAATAATCACTTTAGCGACTTCTTGCTTTAGTGATTTGTATTTTTTTACGAAATTTTCGATTGCAGCAACATCAGACATAGACTATTGTGTTTTTAACCAATTACTCTGATAATCACAATCTCTATACTCTCCATTAATCTTTACATAAGTATTTGTAATTACCTCTTTCTGCCACTTCTCTATAGCTCTCACTTGCTTGTCCTGTAGTGCCAATTCTTTAATTTTTAAATAATCTCTGGCGTAGTCTGCTTCATGATCATCAATTCTATCAGTTACCGTCATTATCTTAAACTTAATATTGTTTATTCGGTCTTCGTCTTGAATAACCTGACTCACTTCACCATCTTTAAGGCCTTGTATTTGAGTGTACATTTCCGTATCCATTTTTGTTAGCTCAAAATTAAAATCTTGAGTTGTTGGATTGGTTAAACGACCGCCTTCGTATTTTGTTTCTTCTTCATCACTAAATTCTAAAGCTGCATCAGCAAATGACACTTTGCCACTAACTATTAAATCCCTAACCTTTTCTATTTTCTCTTGAGCTTTCTGAATTGTTTCTGGCGTTAATTCTGGTCTTAATAAAATGTGTCTTACTATATATTCTTGACCTCTAATTTTTTCTAGATAAATAATATGAAATCCAAAATCTGTTTCAAATGGTTCTGAGATTTCACCCTCTTGTAAGTTAAAAGCAACATCCCTAAACTCTTTTACCATTCTAGGTTGCTTTCTATTCATAGCCGGCAGTAAACCACCATTATTTTTTGAGCCAGAGTCTTCAGAATAAAATAATGCCTTAGTCGCAAACTTAGCACCGTTTTCTTCAACATCTTTTTTAAATCCTTTAAGTCTTTCAATTACAGCTTGTTTGGCTTCTTCTGTAACTTCGGGTACTACAACTATTTGCGAAACCTTTAGCTCTGTACCGAAAGTTGGTCTTTCGTCTTTTGGGATATCATTAAAGAATGTTCTCACCTCTTCTGGTGTAACTTCAACGTCGTCAATTACTTTTTTCTGCATTTCCTGAGCGAGATAACCATTTTTATTGATCTCGTACATTTCATCTCTTAAAGCTTGCTCGGAATCTTTCTTGTAGTATTTTACCAGCCAATCTATATCTTGTCTAGATTGTGCAAGAATACCTTGTATTTGCTGATCTACCAAAGATTTAATATACAACTCATTAACAATAATACTATCTTGAATAGCTTGATGTGCATACAACTTTTTTTCTAGAAGACTACCAAAAAGCTCACAACGCGTTACTCCACTTAAGTCTGCACCTTGTGCTTCTAACTGAGCTATTTCACGATCTAAATCCGACTCTAATACGATAAAGTCACCAACAACAGCAGCTACGCCATCAGCTTTTATTCTGGTAGTGTTAATAACAGTATCCTTTACCTTTACCTTTTCTTTTTCAACTTCGTCTGGAATAATCTCTTGGGCGCCAATTGCACCGACATAAAGAAAACAGCAAAGACTTAAAGCCTTAGTTATAGATTTGAAATTTATTGTTTTTAATTGCATCTTTTGAAATATCATTTTCTAGTTGTTTAATAAGCTCTAGTTTTCGCTTATTAATTACAATTTGTTTTATGGATTTATTGACATACTCTATTGGTGCATAATCGTTCTGCAAACGTATGTCATTAACATGCATCAAATATAGGTTTATTGAATCTTTGAGTTGTAAGAAATTAGATTTTTTTAACAGTTGGTCTTTACTTTCTTGAGTTACTACAGGAACTTTATCTACAACCTGACTAAATTTAACCCAAAGAGAGTCATTAAGTGAATAAGATTTAAACTGCATAGATATTGAGTCTAAATAACTTTTATCCTTTGCTTCATAGCGCTTAAATCTATTTATAATGGTATCTAAATCTATAGGATTAAGCGGCAAACTGATATATCTTAACTGTAATAAATCATCATTTAGTTTAAAAGACTCTTTATTGGCTTCATAAAAAACTTCAGCCTCATTGGCATTAACTACTGTATCTATGTTCTTTTTAACCAAAGCTTCTAGATACGCTTTTGTATACAAATCGCTTTTGTACTGCTCTACCAATTTTGAAAACTCTTTTTGCTTTTTTTCAGAAAGATTAAGCAAGGCTCCGTCCATAAGCAGCAATTGACGTGCCCAACGGTTTATATAACCATTTACTATGACTAAACTATCTTCCTTACTTGTGCCTTCAGGAACCAGATCCACAAGATCTTCTTTATATAAATACATTTCGTTAACCCTTGCTACAGGTTCTCTGTCATCTGTTTTTTTGAAGAAATCACAGCTGAGAAAGCTTATAAACGCAATTAATATAAAGATCTTTTTTTTCAAGAAAATTTATTGATTATTAATTTTTGCTTTTACTTTTTCTAAAGCTTTTTCGTTAATCTCAACCTTAAAACGTTTATGAAGACTGTCTATCCAGTTTGCTTCAATTTCTGCTTGATAATCATTAATAACGTTACCCTTGGCTTCTTCTAAGGTTTTATTTCCTGCTGGCAATACAGATTTAATATCTATAACATGAAACGCATCGTTGTGTACATATATTTCAGAAACGCCTTGTTTTACCTCTAGATTAGTTGGAAGTTTTGGGTCATCTACGCTAAAAGTGCCTTTGGTAAAAATGATATTCTTTTTAGAATCTGTATCCAAAGCTTCTTTTATATCAGCCTCAGGCTTTCCATTTTTCATCATTTTTAAAGCTTTTTTCGCATAATCTTCGTTAGCAGATGTTGCTATTATCACATCTACCCTCTCATTCCATTGGTATTGAGTTTTGTGCTTTTGATAATACGCTTCCAAACCTATAGTATCTTTAGAAGCTTTGTTCCAAATTTCTTTTTCCATTAAATCAAACAACAACAATCCGTCTCTGTATTCCTTAAGGATATTAGCAAAATCTTCATTCTCAAACTCTAAATTGTCTTCCCTATATTGAAGTATAGAGTTTTCAAAAAACTTATCAAATTCATTGTCTATAATGACCGAAAAATCACCTTTTTTATTGGCATATGTTCGTTGTGCAGACATAAGGTGACTACCAAATTCACCGTAATTAAATGAGCGACTACCAATTGTGAACACTGTTTTTTCATTCTCTAAATCTTCTGGTAATCTCCAAGAACGAGCGAAATATCCATCATCTAAAAGCGATTCAAAATATGCCTTAGCATCGTCATCGTATGAAATTTCATAGCGTTTCTTTAACTCATCAACCATAGCTTCGTTAATAAGTTGAGACCTAGAATCTCTCTTAACCTTAGA
>JAGQZO010000216.1 GCA_020435515.1 Winogradskyella sp.
TCCTGAAACAAGTTCAGGATGACAAAAGAATTATAGTTGGTGCCAACCGAACCGATGTGTACTTGCCATTGCTAAAAGGAAAACGTGTTGGTGTAGTGGCTAATCAGACCTCTGTGATTTTTAAAGAGACAAAAGACAAGAGACAAGAGACGAGAGATTTTACTCATTTGGTAGATTCCTTATTAGCTTTAAACATCAATATTAAAAAAGTTTTTTCACCAGAGCATGGTTTTAGAGGCACTGCGGATGCTGGTGAAAATGTAAAGGATGGACTTGATGTAAAAACACAATTACCAATATTTTCACTTCATGGTAAACACAAAAAACCAACCGCAGAACAACTTGAGGATTTAGATGTTATGATCTTTGATATTCAGGATGTTGGTGTACGGTTTTATACGTACATCTCTACCTTACATTATGTTATGGAAGCGTGTGCTGAAAATAATGTACCACTACTCATATTAGATCGTCCTAATCCTAATGGCAACTATGTTGACGGCCCAACATTAGAAAAAGAACATAGTAGCTTTTTAGGTATGCATACCATTCCGTTAGTTCATGGCATGACCATTGGCGAGTATGCTCAAATGATAAATGGTGAAGGTTGGTTAAAAGATGGTGCTAAATGTGATATTACTGTTGTTGAGATGGAAAACTATAATCATGACAAAACTTATAGTTTACCCATACGACCTTCGCCTAATTTACCTAATGACCAATCCATAACTTTATATCCTAGTTTAGGCTTATTTGAAGGTACCAACATTAATGCTGGACGAGGCACAGAATTCCAGTTTCAACGGTATGGTGCGCCGTTTTTAGATTCATTGCATTATACATTTAGCTATACTCCACAACCTAATTTTGGTTCTAAATATCCTAAGCACCAAGGTATTCTTTGTTATGGTGAGGATTTATCTGAGATTAAGGCAGAAAGGCGTTTTACATTAAAGTATGTGATTGATGCTTATAATAATTCAACCGATAAAACCAAAGTGTTTAATACCGCTAACTTTACCAAACATGCAGGTACAGAAAAATTACAACAACAAATAGAAGCTGGATTGAGCGAAAAAGACATTAGAGCCAGTTGGCGAGAAGATTTAGACGCTTTTAAAAAAATTAGAAAGTCTTATTTAATCTACGATTAATTATTCTCGGAAAGAACCACCTTTTTAGATTCTGTAGCGACGATTGTTTTGGAAGGAAGTTCTATAGGTTCTGGCTTAGGAATTTCGTTCAAAATTTTAACAACAAATACAATGCGCTTTGGTGATTGTACCGCAACCAGAACATGCTTGCCCTTTGGTAATTTGTTTAATGGAAATTTATAAAATGTAGTATCTACATACACATCAAAATCTCTTCCGTAGTCTTTATTAATAGAATAGAGATAGTTGATTTTTTTGTCACTTTGAAGAATCAAAGTATCCTTGGTTTCATTCAACTTATGAATTAATCCCTTGGCTTGAATATTTCTGTTTGGTTCTAGTTTTGCATATTGCTCCTGAGCTTTTAGTGTAAAACTCAATAAAAAAACAAGGACAACAATGAGGAGGATTCGGATTACATTTTTCACTATAGCAAAGCTTTACATTAAACCATGTTTCTTTAGCTCAACAGTATATAATTAATTAATCCGTAACAAACATAAACGGATAATTGATTGATAGGATAAAATATCCATCAACTACATAGAAATTAGAGGAATTACTATTTTTTGTTGATAAGTTGTTAATAACGTTTGTTGGAACGAATCTCCAAGAGCCTGTTTGGATAGTCTGTAATAATGCCATCCACATTCCACCTCAGCATCTTAAACATATCCTGTTCTTCATTCACTGTCCAAGGAATGATTAGGTAATCCTGAGAATGGTATTCATTAATAATTTCTGAAGTTAACAACCTGAAATAAGGACTTATAATTTCTGGTTTGTAGGAAAGTTTTTCAAGTTTTGTTGCTATAGTTTCATCTTCATCTACCAAAAGCGCGACTGGCATATTTGGTGATTGTTTTTTGATTTCTTCAAGTATTACTAAGTCGAAGGATTGTAGGTTTACGTTATTAAAAAGACCACTTTCTTTAACTTCGTCTAAAACCAGTTTTACATATTCATCTGGTTGTGGTGTGTAAATACCGTAATATTCTGGCTTAGATTTAATCTCAATATTGAATTTTACATCTGGATTTTTTGCCGTTGCCAGTTCAAAAACCTCAGATAACAGTGGCTTGTAAGTTTTTAGTTTTTTTTGATCTGGATACGTAGGATGAAATTTAGAGCCACAATCAAATTGTTTAATCTCTTCATGTGTCATCTCATAGAGATTATGTTTCATATCCATGTCTTCTGGAATTTCTTCACCTTCAGGATTAAAACAAATGGTTCTACTCATAAAAGGCTCGTGAGAGACCACTACCTCTTTATCTTTTGTAATAGCAATATCCAATTCTAAAGTAGTAACACCAAGTTCTATCGCTTTGTTAAAAGCTGGTAAGGAATTTTCAGGGTACAAGCCTCTGCAACCTCTGTGACCTTGTATGTCTAATTGTTTTTCGGAATTGCAGCTCATTAAAGTACAAACTAAGACAATTACAATATTACTCTTCCACATCTGCAGAAAGTGTCGGTTTTTCATACTTCTGAAACGGTTGCTTTAGCAATTCGCCAATATGACTATTCTTTTTCTCATCAGGAAAAACATCCACTCCATACACTAACTTCTCCCTATCCAGGTACATGTAAGTTCCCAATAAACGATCCCAGATACTGAATATATTACCATAGTTAGAATCGGTGTAAGGCAACCTGTAATGATGATGAATCTTATGCATATCTGGTGAAATGATAAAATAACTCAGGGCTTTATCCAAACCTTTAGGCAATTTGATATTAGCATGTGTAAATTGGGTAAAAATCAAAGACATGGCTTGGTATAACATTACCAAAGCAAATGGCGTGCCGACAACAAAAACACCAAACAAAGTAAATGCAAAACGAATAACACTTTCAATAGGATGATGTCTGTTTGCTGTAGTTGTATCTACTTTATGATCGGTGTGGTGGACCAAGTGCACCATCCAAAGTGGTTTTACCTTATGCTCAACAAAATGTGCTAAATATGCACCAAAAAAGTCTAACAGTAAGACACCAAGCAGTGCATAAAGCCATAAAGGTTGTTCTTCTGGAAAAAGCCAGTTGATGACACCAAAATTATTTTCTACCACCCATTTTGATGACCAAAATAATAAAGATGCTAAAGCAAAATTGATAATTACTGTAGTAAGTGTAAAAAACAGATTGGGCAATGCATGTTGCCACTTGTTGTACTTAAATTTAAATAAGGGCAAGCCACCTTCTAACAGCCAAAAAAGGGTTAATCCACCTATTAAGATAACACTTCGGTGTGATGATGGAATAGTGTCAAAATAGTTAATAATGGTTTCCAAAAAACTACCTGTTTAGATTTATAATCAGTTGTGCTTTTTTCAAATTTACAGAAGAAATTTGAGATTTCCATTCCTCTGCTTCTTCAGATTTATAATCACTCATGTAAGCTGTGTAATACAAAAAGGCAATAAATGGTTTGTTGCTTTCTACAATCTCTTCTTCTTTTAGCCTTTTTAATTGTCTAATGACTTTCTTAGGACGTTTTAACAGTAATTCTTCATGTAGTTCCAATAAATCACAACGTTGTAATAATGCTTCCTGTTCGTCTTGTTTTTCCTTTCCTACCAAACGCTTAGCCTCTTCTATATATATGTTTGATAGCTCTACAACATCTTCCCTTACATCTTTATTAACATACATGCTTAGATCCAAATACTTTGAGGCTAAAAAGTAAGCCGAATAGAAATTTTTATCCTGTTTGTAATCTTTAAGTTCTTGTGATATAAAAGCCGTATTTATAGAGTAGCGCTCAATTAAGGTAGTAATATTTTGAAGCTCTTCCGTTAAGTAATCTACATTAAGGATATTACCATTAATATCCATAATTTTTATGCTATCATCATTAAACTTATCCATATATTTTTGACTGCGCTTATCTTTTATTTTTTCGTACAAATCAGCATATCGATATTCTGATACAATTACAGGAACGAAATGTTCCCAAATTAACGGACTTACATCTTCATCCTCAAATAAATTATTTATCAAAATGGTTCTCCCTTTACTATCTTTTACAATTACAGGATATTGATAACTTGTGGTTTCCTCCCATACCATTAGCACCATTTTATTCTGAACTGTTGCCAAGGCTTGTGCCACTTCAAGATTTTTCATCCATTCTTGTGCAGAAGTTGTGTTTACCATTAAAACAACAAGCAATAATTTAAGTAGCGTATTTTTCATGAATTTTCTTTTAAATC
>JAGQZO010000217.1 GCA_020435515.1 Winogradskyella sp.
CAATATCTTCTAAAACCAGTTATGTTGTTGCTGGTGATAATATGGGTCCTAGTAAGCGTACAAAAGCTGAAAATTTAGGTATTACTATTGTTTCAGAACAGGAGTTTTTATTGATTTTGAAATAAATTCCTACATAAAAATTAGCTTTTTATCGATAAAAAGTATTTTTTTACCGTTTAATTGTAAAATTTTTATATATTCGCTTAATTATAAGGGATTAATTAATGTTAGCAAATAAAATCTTAAAAGTAGTGCTATTACTTTTAGGTGGCGTTTTCATCATACTTCAAGGTCTAGCACATGAAGTTGAAGGTGCTGCTGTAAGTGCTTTAATGCTTGTGCTGTTGACCATTTTATATTGTGGTTGGACAGAAGACAAGTCAAGGCTTTTCTTTTGGTTTTTAGTGACTTTTACATTTGGTCACCTTTTAAGCTATTCTGCATGGCTGGGACCATTATTAAAAGAAGGACAAATTGACTACTATTATTATGCTGCAAATATTCTTTTTATTGTTGCCTATTTGTTTTTGATTATCAAAGTTTTGTCTTCAATTAATTTAAAGAAGGTTTTTAAAGAATTATCAATACCTATTATAATTCTCCTCGTTCTAGATGTGTTTTGTGTAATTATTGTTACAGATGCTACGGATGGTAAGCTCTCTACGTATCAGTACATATTAGAGTTTGTTTATAATGGTGTCATCATGGCATTGTTATCTGTAGCTTTAATTGACTATATGTATAGGAATGACAATAAATCTATGTTGTTTTTATTGGGTTCTATCTGCGTTGTTTTTTCAGAAATAATACAATTAGCCTATTACTATATTTTAGAAGATAAAAACCTAGGATTTATATATTCGTTTTTCCTTGTTGTGGCGTTTATATTTTTCTATCTACAATCACAAAATAAATATACTGGGCCTCAGCCTACATATTTAGATATGGACAAGCAACTAGAAGCTTAGTTTCTTTCCCACAAAGGGAATGTCTTTTCTGTAATAAAACAGAATTATAACACTTAGCAAAAAAGTGATTATTGCTGTGTAAAATAGGACACCTCCATCTCCGTTTACTTCAATTCCTAATTGCGTTAGATGCATCATTATGGCACCTCCAATAAGGCCTATTGTTAAAAGTGCCCCTGCCCAAATGGTTTTGGGAATTAATAGTAGAATTCCAGCAATTAGTTCTAAAATACCAATTCCTATTCGTCCATAGGGTTCTAATCCCACAGTTTCAAAAATGTAAACACTATCTGGGTGTGCGGTAAACTTAAAACGAAGCGTTTGAATTAATATAATAGCTACGGCAATTCTTAGTACTAAAATGATTTTGTTAGATTTCATAATTTTTGGTTTAGTTGAAATCTTAGACGTTACATTCTTAATAACTTACAAAGAGCATTAAACTATTATCGTAGTACTATCTGAATAAAGGGGCTTACCTTGTTCAAAATAAAAATCAATTCTACCTAAATACAATCCATAGGCACCAACCTGATTGACAAGTACATTTTTACCTTCGCTATTTTGGGTTATAGTCGGTTTGGGTAAGAATGTATGCGTGTGTCCACCTATAATTAGGTCAATATTTTTTGTTGACTTAGCGAGTAATAAATCACAAACACGATCTGGATGCTTCTCATAGTAATAGCCAATGTGAGATAGACAAATTACTAAATCGCAAGACTCTTCTTCTTTGAGAATACGAGACATATCCTGGGCAACCTCAATAGGGTTGTGGTAAACGGTTTCTTTGTACATTTTCTTATCAACCAAACCATCTAGCTGAATACCTAAACCGAACACACCAATTTTTACTCCATCTTTTGCAAGGACTTTGTAGGGTTTTACATGGGTATCCATTACTGTATTTGAAAAGTCGTAGTTTGCCGAAACAAATTCGAACTTAGCATGTGGCAATTGTGCATAGAGTCCGTCTATACCATTGTCAAAATCATGATTGCCAATAGTAGCCAAATCATAATTTAGCAAACTCATTAGTTTAAATTCCAATTCGCCACCATAATAATTGAAATAAGGTGTGCCTTGAAAGATATCGCCAGCATCGAGTAGTAAAGTATTGGGATTTTCTTTTCTAATATTTTCTACTAAAGTAGCACGTCTTGCAACACCGCCTTTATTGGCATTTCTTTTATCGTTTGGACCAAATGGGTCTATATGGCTATGCACATCATTAGTATGCAGAATGGTAATATGCTTTCTGTTTGAAATGCAAGATTGAAGATTTAAACCTCCTAAACCTACCAAAGCTGTTGCTGCTGTTGTCTGCTGTATAAAATCTCTTCTTTTCATTGGTTTGCTCATAACTTTGTGAAACGATTGTCAATTTTAGGATTAATGGTATCCTTCTTTTTAAAATAATCAATCAATACGTTTCTAATTTTGTGATCAAGTGTGTACAAACTATCGTTAGGTTGAAAGAACGTCATACGGTCTCCACCATTATACAGATAATCATTTGTAGCTACATAATATGTTTCATCTTCTGAAACTGGTTTACCATTAACAAGTGCTTTTTTAATATTGAAATCCTTGTCTAATAATAATTCTACCTGTTTTGAGACTGGGTGTGCTCGCTTAGCTTTAGAAAGATAATCGAAAAGCTCATTGATTTGTTTTCCTTTTAAAGCAACAACCACAACAGAGTTTTCAAAAGGCATTACTTCGTAAGCTGTTCTGGTAGTGATGTTGCCTTGTGAAATTACAGCTCTAATACCACCATGATTGAGTAATACAAAATCAATGTTCTTTCCTGTACGTTTATTAAAAATTGGGTTACTTTCGCTAAACACTGCATCTGCCATAAAGTTACCAATGGCAGTGTTCAATTCTCCGTCAGTTTTAGAATACGTTTCAGGGGCGTAGGAAATAACGCTATCCATATTCTTATTTACATTATCTCTGTAAGGTGAAATAAAGTCTTCAAATTCTTTATTGGCAGGAATACTATCATTAATTTCAATACGGCTACCTTCAATTCTGTTTGGCATTTCTTTACAGGAATACGCAAGGCTAAAAAAGAGAATTATTAGAAGTGATTTTTTAATCATTGTTTTAGTTGAAATAGTAATTAAAAAATGTTTGTGCTTTTGTTAAATTTGCACAAAGGCTAAAGATAAATGATTTTAAAAGCATTTAAGGAAAAATCAAATCAAAAATATGTAAACAAATTGTTGTCTGCTCGTAAAGCTGCTGTGAACAACAATAAAGTTAAGGTTATTGCGGTTTTACTTAATGCAAGTGAATTTGAAGATTTTGAAGTTTTTAGAAATTACTTTAAAGAATTGAACTTAACATCTCCCAAGCACAAAATTGTTGCTTTTACAAAAGATGACAAGTACGAAGGAAGCCAATGGGAAGTATATTTTTCGCCAAAACACTTTGGGTGGAAAGGAAAGATAAACAATATAGACTTGCAGGCTTTTATAGATGAACCTTTTGATGTATTGGTTAGTTATTATAAAAATGAAACACCTGAATTAGACTTGATTACAGCAGCATCAAAAGCTAATTTAAAAGTTGGTCTGAGTAGAAAGGACGAACGTTTGTATGATTTAATAATAGATGTAAACCCTAAAGACATTAAAACATTCAAGAAGGAATTAAGAAAATATTTAAACATTTTAAACAAATTATAATGACCAAATTTATAGGTACAGGAGTGGCGCTTGTAACGCCATTCCATGAAGATTTAAGCATAGATTTCGAAGCGCTAGAAAGATTAGTAGAACATAATATAAATAATGGAACAGAGTATCTCGTAATTAGTGGTACTACTGGCGAGAGCGTTACTGTTACTGCTGAAGAAAAGAAAGAATTAATAAGATTTATATCAAAAGTTAATAACGGAAGATTGCCTTTGGTCTTAGGAATTGGTGGAAATAATACAGCTTCAATTATAAACGAAATTAAGACCACAGATTTATCTGGTATTGATGCTATTTTATCAGTATCTCCATATTATAGCAAACCAACACAAGAAGGAATATACCAGCATTTCAAGGCTATCGCCGAAGTATCCCCTAAACCAATCATTTTGTATAATGTTCCGGGAAGAACATCGTCTAACATGTTGCCAGAAACAACTGTAAGACTTGCAAAGGATTTCGAAAATATTATAGCAGTCAAGGAAGCTGGCAACAACGTGCATCAATATCTAGAATTATTAAGAACCAAACCAGATGGTTTCTTAGTCTTATCTGGTGATGATGATTTGGCACTAGGTGTTGCATTAGCTGGAGGTTCTGGAGTCATTTCTGTTATTGGTCAGGCTTTGCCAAAAGAATTCTCTGAGATGATTAGATTGGGTATTGCTGGTAAAGCAAAGGAAGCTTACAAAGTGCATTTCGATTTAATGCCAATAACAGGTTTGATTTTTTCAGAGAATAATCCTGCTGGTATAAAAGCGGTTTTAGAAGCGCTAGAAATCTCAAAGTCACATGTGCGTTTACCACTGGTAGAGGCAACAGATAAGCTCAAAAAAGACATTAAAAATGCTTTAGTGGATTTAGGTAAAAGTTAAACTTACTTTAAATAGAATAGAGCAACTAAAACAACGATTATTTTAGCGTATAATTTTTGTTTTTAAAATCCGTTAATAATGCGTAGTTTTGCATCCTGTTTAAAATTTATGAAGCAAGCAATTTACATACTTTTTGCAACCATTTTGTTGGTCTCTTGTAGCGATTTTCAGAAAGCTTTAAAATCTGAAGATGTAGCAGAGAAATTTACAATGGCTGATGAATTGTACCAAGCTGAAAAATGGAGTAAGTCTAAGAGACTTTTAGATCAAATACTTCCTAAGTATAGAGGAAAGCCTCAGGCGGAGAAGTTAACATACATGCATGCTAATTGCTCTTACGA
Source organism: Winogradskyella sp. (assembly GCA_020435515.1). GTDB lineage: Bacteria > Bacteroidota > Bacteroidia > Flavobacteriales > Flavobacteriaceae > Winogradskyella. Next base: position 4,890 of record JAGQZO010000217.1, read on the forward strand.
AATGGGTGATTACTACATTGCCAGCTATCATTTTGATAAGTTTACGGATATCTATCCACAAAGTGAAAAGGCAGAAGAGGCAGCTTTTAAATCGGCAAAAGGCTATTATTTTAACTCACCTGTGTATTCAAAGGAACAAAAGGAAACTGTTGAGGCCATTGAGAAATTACAGTTATTCGTTAATCAATATCCTAACTCTCAATACTTGGCAGAGGCTAACACGTTAGTTAAGGAATTGGATTTTAAATTAGAAAAGAAAGCATTTGAAATAGCGAAGCAGTATGATTTAATTACAGATTACAAAGCATCTGTAAAATCATTTAATAATTTTTTGTTAGATTTTCCAGGATCGTCATTACGCGAAGAAGCTTTATATTACAGGCTTCATGCAGAATATAATTTAGCCTTATTAAGTATAGAAAGTTTAAAAGAAGAACGTATAAATATTGCATTAAATTATTATGACGCCTTTGTAAAAGCATTTCCAAATTCTGAATACAAGGAAGAAACTTTAGAATGGAAAAATAAGTTAAGCGAAGAGTTAAGTACAATACAAACTAAAAGTTAATCATTATAACAATGGATTTAAAAAAGACAGATGCGCCTGTATCTACAGTAACATACAACAGAAATGAAGTTGATGCTGCAACAGAAAACATTTATGAAGCAATTTCTGTTATTGCTAAACGTGCGGAGCAAATCAATACAGACATTAGACGTGAGTTAATAGACAAGCTTGAAGAGTTTGCTACTTATAACGATAGTCTTGAAGAAGTTTTTGAAAACAAAGAGCAAATCGAGGTTTCTAAGTTTTACGAAAAATTACCTAAGCCACATGCTTTGGCAGTAAAAGAGTGGTTAGATGGGAAAATTTACCACAGAAATACAGAGGATACTCAACAATAATCCTTAGATGTCTATTCTAAGAGACAAAAATATTTTATTAGGCATTACAGCAGGTATTGCCGCATATAAATCTGCTAATTTAGTCAGATTATTTATTAAAGCAGGCGCTAACGTAAAAGTCGTTATGACGCCTGCTTCTAAAGATTTCATTACTCCACTTACGCTTTCTACCTTATCCAAAAATCCTGTGTATTCATCTTTTGTAGACGAAGATGATGCCAGCCAGGTTTGGAACAATCATGTAGAATTAGGGTTATGGGCAGATTATTTTGTTATCGCGCCTGCAACTGCTAATACCATGGCAAAAATGGCTAATGGTGTATGTGATAATATATTGTTGGCAACATACCTTTCTGCCAAGTGCCCTGTGTATTTTGCGCCAGCTATGGACTTGGATATGTATAAACACGAGTCTACAAAAACCTCTTTTGAAAAACTAACTTCTTATGGCAACAAAATGATACCTGCTGGTACAGGCGAATTAGCTAGTGGGTTGGTTGGAGAAGGTCGTATGGCAGAACCAGAAGATATCGTGAGTTTTATTGAAAAAGATGTTTTAAGTCAGTTGCCTTTGAATGGAAAAAAGGTTCTTATTACTGCTGGCCCAACATACGAAGCATTAGATCCTGTACGATTTATTGGGAATCATTCAAGTGGAAAAATGGGATTTGAAATAGCTAAGGCAGCTGCAAATCTGGGTGCTGAGGTTATTTTAGTTTCTGGACCTACGCATCAAACCATTACGCATATCCAAGTTTCTGTAAAACCAGTTGTTAGTGCAGAGGAGATGTATAATGAAGTTCACAAACATTTTCAAAGTGTTGATATAGCTATACTTTCTGCAGCCGTAGCTGATTACAGACCAAAAAATGTAGCAGACCAAAAAATAAAAAAGAAGGATGCTACGTTTTCTATAGAGTTAGAAAAAACAAAAGATATTCTAAAATCGTTAGGTGAGATAAAGAATAATCAATTTCTGGTTGGCTTTGCTTTAGAAACCAATAACGAATTAGAGCATGCTAAAGGAAAACTTAAGTCCAAAAATTTAGATTTAATTGTTCTCAATTCTTTACAAGATAAAGGAGCTGGTTTTGGAGTATCAACAAATAAAGTTACATTTATAACATCGTCTAACGATGTTATTGAAAATTCACTTAAATCAAAAACCGAAGTTGCCGAAGATTTAATGCAACAGATACTAAAACAACTAAATGCGTAGATTACTAGTTTTAATTTCCTTTTTATTTTCAGCCGTCGTGTTTTCACAAGAGCTCAACTGTACCGTTAATGTTATTGCTCAACAAACAGGTAATGATAATAACGTTGTTTTTAAAACATTAGAAAAGCAGCTCAACGAGTTTGTAAATAACACTAAATGGACTGAAAAGAATTTTAGTGCAGAAGAACGCATTAATTGCAGTATGGTGATTAATGTAACTGGCTACGAAAATGACAGTTTTAGTGCTACTTTGCAGGTGTCTTCATCAAGACCAGTTTTTAATTCTACGTATAGTTCGCCTGTGTATAATTATAACGATAAAGACTTCAATTTTCAATATATAGAATATCAAAATTTGGTTTTTAATCCGCTTCAGTTTGAATCTAATTTGGTTTCAGTAATTTCCTTTCATGTGTTTATGATTTTAGGAATGGATGCCGATTCGTTTGCATTAAATGGCGGTAATGAATATTTTGCTCAAGCACAAACTATAGCAAATTATTCGCAACAGTTGAATGGACAGGGTTGGAAGCTTGAAGATGGTTTACAATCACGTTTTGCTTTAATCGATAATTTGCTTTCTCCTACGTTTAAAGAAATAAGATCTACCATGTATAGCTACCATATTGAAGGTATGGACGTTATGGCCGAAGATACTAAGAAAGGTAAGGCCGAGATTATTTCCACATTATCAGAGTTACAAAACATACATAGAAGAAGACCAAACTCTTACTTGTTACGTGTCTTTTTTGATGCGAAATCAGATGAAATTATGGATGTACTTTCTGGTGGACCAAGCGTTAACATTGTAGAAGCTGTTGGTATTCTCAATAAAATTGCGCCAATGCATTCTCAAAAATGGCGAAAAATAAAGTTTTAGTTTTCTGTTTATTTTTTTGAATCGTCATTCTCAACTTGAATCAGAATCTATATTTTTGTAAAAATAAATTATAGATTTTTGCTAACCTCCCTTTACATAAAAAATTATGCTCTAATTGATGAGCTAAATGTTCAGTTTAATAGTGGATTAACTATAATTACTGGAGAAACAGGAGCAGGAAAATCCATATTGCTAGGTGGTTTGTCTTTGGTGTTGGGTAAGCGTGCAGATTTGAGCCAGGTTAAGGATAAGGACGAAAAATGCATAATAGAAGCTAGCTTTGATATCGCTAATTACAATCTAAGGCCTCTTTTCTCGGAATTAGATTTGGATTATGAGGTGCAAACTATCATTAGACGTGAAATTTTGCCTTCAGGAAAATCTCGTGCTTTTGTAAATGATACACCGGCAACTTTGGAAAGTTTGACAGAGTTGAGTTCGTATCTCATAGATATTCATTCGCAACATCAAACACAGCAACTTATTGAAAACGATTATCAGTTTAGGGTTATAGATGCCCTTGCTGATACTAAAGAAAACTTAGAGCTATTTTCTGCTAAACTATTAGCTTACAAAGCTTTACAGAAAACTCTAAAAGTCTTAATAGATTCTAAAGCAGAACTAATAAAAGAGTACGATTATAATCTCTTTTTAATGAATGAGTTAAATGAAGTAAAGCTAGAATCTATTAATCTTGAAGATTTAGAAGAGCAATACGAACAACTCAATAATGTAGAAGTAATAGGCGAGAAGCTTGCAAATGCAAAAGCTGTACTTAGTTTAGAACACCAAGGAGTTATAGATCAATTAAATATACTAAAACAAGAACTCAATAAGATTTCTGGTTTTGGAAAGGCTTATGAGACTATTGCTGAACGTATTGCTAGCGTTCATATAGAGTTAGACGATTTGTTGGTTGAGCTAGACAATTTAGAAGATGCACTTTCAACTGATCCTGAAGAGTTGGAACGTATTAATTCTAAGCTTCAAATTATAAATAACCTATTTCAAAAACATTCTGTTTCTCAAATTGAAGATTTAATATCTATTAAAAATGAGTTAGAATCTAAAGTGTCTGATACTGAAGGTTTAGACGATAGCATAAAAGAGAAAGAAGAAGAATTGTCCAATATTGAAAAAGAGCTTAATAAAATAGCATTAGAAATAAGTAAGAAGCGAAAAGCGGTATTACCTACTTTAATTCAAAAGCTTGAAAGCATACTTTCCGATTTAGGCATGCCAAACGCTAAATTTAAAATTGAATTAACACAAACGGATCGTTTCTTGCCTAACGGAAAAGACAGTTTACAATTTCTGTTTATGGCTAATAAGGGCTCTAGTTATAACGAATTAAAGAAATCAGCATCGGGAGGAGAGTTGTCTAGAATTATGTTGGCTATAAAATCAATATTGTCTGAGTATATACTGCTTCCTTCAATTATGTTTGATGAGATTGATACAGGGGTTTCGGGTGAAATTTCAAATAAAATGGGAGATATCATGAAGCAAATGAGCAGTAGAATACAGGTTTTTTCGATTACCCATTTACCACAAATAGCAGCAAAAGGAAGTTCGCACTTCAAAGTATTTAAAATAGATACAGACAACACAACCCAAACACAATTAAAACGATTGGGTGAAGAAGAGCGAATTGTTGAAATAGCGCAAATGTTGGGAGGGGCAGATATTACAGAATCTGCTATGGCACATGCTAAGCAATTGTTGAATTAATAGTATATTTACGGCATTAAACTGACTAAAATAATACACTATGTATAACTTACTAAAAGGAAAAAAAGGAATCATTTTTGGAGCTCTAGACGAAAATTCAATAGCATGGAAAACAGCAGAACGCGTACATGAAGAAGGAGGTGAATTTGTGTTGACTAATGCACCAGTTGCAATGCGTATGGGACAAATAAACGCTTTGGCAGAAAAAACAGGTTCGCAAATTATTCCTGCAGATGCGACTTCAGAAGAAGACTTACAAAATCTTGTTGAAAAATCGATGGAGATTTTAGGAGGTAAATTAGATTTTGTGTTGCACTCTATTGGCATGTCTATCAACGTTAGAAAAGGAAAACACTACACTGATCAAAATTACGATTGGACTCAAAAAGGAACAGATGTTTCGGCAATGTCTTTCCATAAGGTTATGCAGACACTTTATAAAGCAGATGCTATGAACGAATGGGGAAGTATTGTTGCTCTAACATATATGGCAGCACAGCGTGTATTTCCAGATTATAATGACATGGCAGACAATAAAGCATACTTAGAAAGCATAGCACGTAGTTTTGGGTATTTCTTTGGTAGAGATAAGAAAGTTAGGGTTAACACAATTTCACAATCACCAACTCCTACAACGGCAGGTAGTGGCGTTAAAGGATTTGATGGTTTCATTTCGTATGCAGAAAAGATGTCTCCATTAGGCAATGCAACTGCTATGGATTGTGCAAACTATACAGTAACTCTGTTTAGTGATTTAACACGTCGTGTTACGCTCCAAAATCTATATAATGATGGTGGGTTTAGTAATATGGGAGTAAGTGATGCTGTTATGGAGATATTCACAAAAGAATAGGAAAAAGTAAACATATAATCTAATAATTGAAGCGCAATCTTAAAAAATTTGCGCTTTTTTTGTTAAATAGTAACGAATCTTATATTTTGGTAAAGCTATTTTATTTATTAGTTCTAAAATATGTTTTGCAGGTTATGAGAAGAGTATGGATATGGACTTTTATAACATTTAATTTTACTTCTGCACAAATTTCCTTTACAGAAAGTTCACAACAATTGGGTGTCTCTGCTAGTTGTGGCTACACATTTTTGGGTAATGGTATTAGTTTTTATGACTATGATAATGATGGTTGGGATGATATTTCAATAGCTTCTGCTAATGGCGATCCTATATATTTCTTTAAAAATATTAATGGAAATTTTGTAAATCAAAACCTAAATATAATAACCAACGATCTTAGTGCCAAACAAATCAACTGGGTTGATATTGACAATGATGGAGATAACGATTTGTTTATAACCAGTGTTAATTCTGGTGTAAAGCTTTATGAGAATTTAGGTAACATGATAATGCAAGATATCTCCGAATCTTCAGGAATGTTGTCAGATCAATTTCCTTACTATGGTGCTTCTTGGGGTGATTATAACAATGATGGGTATTTAGATGTGTTTATTAGTATTAGAGATAATGTTATTCCAAATATTTTATATAAAAATAATGGTGATAAGACATTTACTTTAGCTAATTATGAGGCAGGCTTGCTCAGCACAGGCTATATGTCGTTTTGTTCAGCTTTTTTAGACTACGATAATGATGGAGATCAGGATATTTATGTATCTAATGATAAATATACCAATCGCAATTTAATGTATAAAAACAACGGTGACGGCACCTTTACCGAGGTTGCTCAAGAAACAGGTACTGATATTAGTATAGATGCAATGACTGTTACAGTGGGAGATGTTAATAAAGATGGGTGGTTAGATATGTATATTACTAACGACCCTAACAATAGCGTGCTTTTTATTAATAACGGCGATGGTACTTTTACCGATATGGCACAATCCTATAACGTAACCTTTAATAGTACGGGATGGAGTGCCGTATTTGTTGATGCCGACAATGATATGGACTTGGATTTATATGTAAGCGGAGAGGGTAATGGAAGTAATACAAGTCTATTGTCTTCAGCATTTTATGTAAATAATAATGATGGTACTTTTAATTTGAATAACGCAGCAGTCCCTAATGATTTTGCGTATAGTTATAGCAATGCTATAGGAGATACAGATAATGATGGTTATCCAGAAATAGCAGTTAATAATATAAGCCATAGCAATATATTTCTATGGAAAAACAATACGCCAAACATAAACAATTGGCTAAAAGTAAAGTTAGAAGGCACCGTAAGTAACAGACAAGGTATTGGTTCTTTTATTGAAATTTCTATTGATGGTGAAAAGCAATATGGATATACACATTGCGGTGAAGGTTATCTGTCCCAGAATTCTCAAACTGAATTCTTTGGAACTGCGCATCATACCATAGTTGATTACGTTAAGGTAACTTGGCTTAGTGGAATTGAAGATATTTTATATAGTGTGCCAGTTAATCAAACTTTGAATATTGTTGAGGGTTCTACGTTGTCACTGTCAGAATATGAGCAAGAACCAAAAATTTATTATAATAATCCAATAGTCGAGAGTCTTCGTTTAAATTCATCTCTCAGTATTGAAAGCTACGGGATTTTTGATGGAACAGGAAAAGAAATTTTAACAGGAATATCTAATCAAAAAAATATTGTTATTGATATGAGTAGTCTAAATTCTGGTATTTATTTTTGTGAAATAAATTTCTTTAATCATATTAGGACTATTAAAGTCATCAAAAAATAAGGTCGAGTTAAAATTTAGTTCTTTATAATTTTTTTCACTGCTACTCTATTCCCTATTGTTATGTAGGCTAGGTAAATACCTGTTTTAAGTTTATTTACACTAATGGAGTTTTGTTCCGTGTTTTCTAAAATTTTTTCACCCAGCATATTATAAATCTCTATTGAATTTACGGTCAAATTCGAGACCAATTTAATTTCTAAGTTATCTTCTGTTGGGTTTGGATAAATATTTATGATTAAATCATCTGCAGAATCAAGGTTTAAGGCTTGTTGACAAGGTAAAATATTTGGATTCAATTCAATTGTTCCACTAGGGGTTAAATCCCTATTCTCAAATGCTTGATAATTGATGTCATATTTTAAAGCCCTAAAAATAATCTTGTTTAAAGGTGGGTCACTAAACTGTTCACTAATAATGCCATTATCAGAACTAATAGGACTAATATAATCCCAGACAATATTATTGTTTTCATCAAGTTCAAAAAAGCGACCCTCTCTTCCTTCACAGACTAAAATATTGCCATTTGGTAACTGTTGAGCACTACTTACTATTGCTGAAAAAAAGTCTGAATCTTCAGTTGGGGGCATTTCAGGATAGCTAAAATAAGGTTCTGGTGGTCCAAATGTTGTATTTGCTTCAAGTGTGTAAACCCCTGGTGAACTTATGGGTGGTTCAATTAGATAAATTTCAGAAAAAGAAGGTGTTCTCCCGAAACCATTATTGAAAACCATTATTTTACCAGCATTTGGTAAGCCTTCTGGAATGATATAGGGCATATGTTGGCCATAAAGTGTTCGATCTGATTCATTACCTCTATTGTAAGCTTGGGGATTTCCCCATCGGTAAAGAAAGTCACCTCCATGTCCATAGATACCTCCATTATCTGTTGAAGCTTCTGCAGTTGTAGTAGAGTGATCAATAATCCATAATTCACTCATTCGCCTAGAACTAATCACAATCTGGTCTCTTAACTCATCATATTGTATAGAATTTACGTGAAGCCAATTTTTACCATCATCAAAACCATTTAAAAAATTAATATTTAACTTTCTAGGAAAGTTAGAAATTATACCAAAATTGTCTTTATTAGGGTCAAAATCTTGTACTAGGTGATCCATAATATTCCATTCCCAAACTATATTCCCTTGATTTGTTCCAACAAGTTCTATTTCTATAATTTGCTCATTGTATAATTCATTATCCGAGAGCTTCATTGGATCTCTTCCTGCTTGGATTGCACTTGCTTGGTCAACTGGTGTTGCGGCTAAAATTAAGACATTGCCATTAGGCATTGGAAAGACATCATGGTGTTGTCTATGCTCATTACTGCTGTAAATATAACTCCAAACTATATTACCATCCCAATCAAAAACTTCGATAATTCCACCCATACCACCAAAGTTTAAGTTACTGCCATTTGCAAATTCACCAGCTCTTAAAATATTGCCATTAGGCAACAGATATACTGAATTTCCAGGTTCATAGAGACTAGTCCATTCATTAATGATCTCACCACAACTATTAATTAAGTATGTTTTCTTATGAATTGAAAAAAGAGTAAAACCATCAAAGACATCATCAGTAATTGAAATTGTTCCTACTGTATTCTGTGAATTTAGATTTAGACATGAGAGAAAGGAAATAAGTAGTATTAATAATAACCGATAATAAGGCATATAACATAGAATTAGAATAGAAATATACGAATTATTAAGAATAAAAAAGTGTTACCTATAGCATAAGAAATTTAGATGTATTTCATCGTTGCTTTTAATCATTTAAACGATTCAGTAGGAATAATTATTACTATTTTAAATTATTAACATAACTTTAAAACATTACTAACTTATACAAATATTTTATGAAAAAAATTACTTTATTTTTAACATTTTTCTTGAGTCTTGTTTTATGGCAAGCTAACGCTCAGTATACCTTTCCTACTGTTCTAGGACCCGTTAATGTGGTTGCTGGTACTGGTGCAACGGT
>JAGQZO010000218.1 GCA_020435515.1 Winogradskyella sp.
ATGTACTCCTTTCAAAAGATGATGGCAAATGGATGATTGAACAAGTCATTTGGGAAGGCCCTTTTGAAGAAAAATTCAAAGAAGAACAAAAACCAACAACATACTATCTCATTCGTCATGCCGAAAAGGATGAATCAGACAAAACCAATAAAGATCCTCACCTATCAGAAGAAGGTAAAACACGTGCAGAGAATTGGACTACAGTTTTTGGGGATGTAAAATTTGATATGGTCTACTCTACCAGCTACAACAGAACTAAAGAAACTGCAGAACCTACGGCCAAAGCAAACAATGTAGAGATTACCTTCTATGACCCTAGAAATTTGAAGCTTGAAGATTTCATCAAGGAAACTAAAGGAAAAACAGTTTTAGTTGTTGGGCATAGTAATACTACACCTATGTTAACTAATGCTTTACTAAATGATAAAAAATACGATCAAATTGATGAAAGTAATAATGCCAATCTTTACATCGTAACTATAACTGATAATACAGCGAGTTCCACACTCCTCAAAATTGAATAAAAAAGTCACCTCTATTTAACCCATATTTTTGCGTTTTACCTATTTACCGTAAATAGTATCAATACACAGATAAAAAAATTAATTTCTAAAAATAAATAACTAGTTTTGAGAACATTAATTAGAAAAAGTTGATTTAAACTATTTATGAAAACAGTAATGTTGTTAGGTGGCACCAAAGGTGTTGGAAAAGAAATACTTAAGGCCAGTTTAAAAAAAGGATATAATGTCGCTTTTTGTGGTAGAGATACAGACGATGCCCAAAAAATTATAGAATCCTCTAATAACGAAGACAAATTGTACTTTCATAGAATTGATCTTAGCTCTATTAATGGTATTGAAGATTATTATAAAGAAACCATAAAACGTTTCAAAAAAATTGATGCGCTTATTCTTTACGCAGGTATTACTCCTGTTGCATCTTTGATTGACACTGATGAGGACACTTACGACAAGGTATTCAATGTCAACCTAAAAGCACCATATTTTTTATTGAAACATGTTTTAAGGTCTATGATAGAACAAAAAGGTGGTTCTGTTGTGTTCTTTGGTTCGGCTCATATGGATTATGGTCAAGAAAACCGTACAGCATATGCTTTAACTAAAGGAACATTATACACACTTTCTACTCATATTGCACATCACTATGCTAAATATGGAATAAGATCTAACTATTTGGTAATGGGATGGACCAGTACAGAAGGTGAGCTTCAACTGCGTGAACAAGAAGGTATAAGCGAAGAGCAATTAAAAAGTGAAGCAAGTGAGATCATCCCAATGGGACGAATGCTTACACCTAACGACCCTATACCTGCTGTTATGTATTTTATATCCGATGATTCTGCAATGACAACAGGATCAATTATGAGAGTGACTGGTGGAGAATTTATTTAAGCACTATGTAATGACAAAAAACTTAATATATTTTTCCCAATCTGCTGAACTCTTTGAAGGTCCTATTTTCGATTCAAAATATCAACTTTTATATTTTGTTTCAATCCTAGATGGCTTGGTGTATTGCTATAATCCTAATACTAAAGAAATTTTAAGTATCAGATTAGATTCACCCACAAGTAACGTTTATATAGTTTCTGAAAAAGTAGTACTAGCTGCCTCAAAAAATGGATTTTACGAAATAGATTTTAATTCGCTAAAATATACTTTCAAATTTCAAATAGATATCGCTAATAATGTGCGCTACAATGATGGTATAGAAGACGCAGAAGGTAGATATATTATTGGCACAATGGGTTATCCAGAAGTCATTAACGGAATAGGTAATGTATACTCTTATGAAAATGGAGAATCTAAAGTTATTATAAAGAACACAACCATATCTAATGGTTTAGCCTTTACATCTGATAACAAAACGCTCTATTTTATTGACACACCAACGAAAAAAGTAGCCAAATACAATTATGATATTGAAACTGGAAATATTGAATTTGCTGATTACGTTATAGAATTTAATGAAGATGGAAGTCCTGATGGTATGTGTATTGACAAAGATGGTATGTTATGGATTGCAGAATGGGGAGGCTCTTGTGTCTCGCAATGGAATCCTTCAACAGGAAAAAAAAATAATGAGATAACACTTCCATTTACTAATGTGACGTCGTGTTGTTTTGATGATAAATCAAATTTATACATCACTACGGCAAAGAATGACGAGGAATCAAGCTACAAAAATGGTAGTGGGTTATTTCATGTAAAACTAAATTAAGATATAAGTATGAACTCTATAAAAATTAGTGTTATTGTTCCTATATATGGTATAGAAAAATACTTAGCGCAGTGTATTGAAAGTCTGCTAGAACAATCTTTTAAAGACTTTGAATTAATACTGGTAGATGATGGCAGTCCTGATAACTGTCCTCAAATATGTGATGATTATGCAAAAACCGACAGTAGAATCAAAGTAATTCATAAACCTAATGGTGGTTTATTATCCGCTAGAAAAGCTGGCTTAGAAGCTGCTTCAGGCACTCATATTGCTTACGTAGATGGTGATGATTGGGTAGACCACTTTTATCTAGATACACTTTATAAACTAGCAATAGCTAACGATGCTGATTTAGTAGTAACAGGACACTTTAGAGAATTTGATGGTAAAATTGAAACTATAAAACCTAACAATCCTGGCTTTTATGATGAGGCTAAAATCAAATCTGAGATTTTACCAAAAGCCATATACAATGGTGAGTTTTGTGAGCATGGTATGTCAACTTATGTGTGGAATAAACTCTTTAAAAAAGAACTTTTAGAGAAAGTACTTTATGATGTTCCTAACGATGTTGTAATGGGTGAAGATGCCGCCATTGTGTATTCATATTTAGCATTTACAAAACGATTAGCTATAAGCAAAATACCGCTTTATTATTACAGACAGAGACATGACTCTATTGTAAAGTCTATTGAAAATCCGAAGACAGAATACTACAGACTTGGACTTTTAATGAATTTTCTTAAAACTAAATTAAGCAGTGTTTTAGATGAGGAAAATCTAAACACACAAATAACATATTACCTCTATTCACAAATATTGGTAAGGTCTGGAGGACTGATTTACAATGAGAAAAACGATACTTGGTTCAATCCGTTTTTAAATACCGAAAAAGGTTCTAAAGTTGTAGTATATAGTTCTGGTTCCTTTGGTCAACACATACTTTCTACCAATCTAAAAACAGATTATTTTAAAATCATAAAATGGATTGATGTAGACTATCACGATTTAAAAATTGGAGAAAACACAGTCAATCCTATCAGTAGCATTTACAATGAGGAATTTGATTATTTAATAATAGCTACCATTAACCCTTCGATTCACAAATCATTGAAAGAAGAATTGGAATTGATGGGTATTGACCAATCTAAAATAGTTAAAACAAATACAGATGAAACAAAAATCAATAGCCTTCTAAAAGATTTAGGCTATGATGAAGATTTTATATTCAACCAAAAAACAAATAATTCCCTCTCCCAAAAAGTTAAAACCCTTAAAAATTAATAACAATGAAAAAAATAATTATACTAGGCGGTAATCCTGAAACAGGCGTGTTAGTGGAAGTTGCTAACAGTATGGGACTACATACCATAGTCATAGCATTAAACCCAGATGAACCTGCTAAAAAATTTGCTGCTGAAACCTATGATATAGATGGCTTTGATATTGATGGCATTGTAAAAGTGGCTAAAGACAATAATGTTGACGGTGTTTTGGTTGGTGTTGCTGATATTTTAGTCAAACCTTATAAAGAAATTTGTGACAGACTTGGCTTACCTTGTTATGCTACAGAAGGCACTATTGAAGCTTTTTGCAGTAAAGATGGATACAAACGTTATTGTGAAAAATATGATGTACAAGACATACCTGGAATTTACCTTAAAAAAGGAGAACCTATAAGAAAACCTAAAAATGTTGACCTTCCGTTAATGGTTAAACCCGTTGATAGTGGCGGTGGTGTTGGTATGAAAATCTGTAGAGATGAAGAAGACTATAACGAAACCGTAAAAAATGTTCTAAAATTCTCTAAGAAAGGGATTGTCTTAGTTGAAAAATATATGGATTCTAACTGTCACGATATGGCAGCCTACTACACCTTTAAAGATGGAGTACCTTATTTATCTGCAATATATGACAGATGTTTAACAAGAATACAAGGTAACTCTAGCCCTATAGGTTTAGCAACATTATATCCTTCTAAATTTGCTAAAGAATATGTAGAAACAGTCCACCCAAAGCTGTGTGAATTATTTAAAGCTACAGGAGTAAAAAACGGTGTGTTAAATATTCAATTTTTTGTTGAAAATGGGGTTTTCTATAGTTACGATCCTGGATTTAGATTACAAGGTGAAGCACCTCATATCCACCTAGCACACATTAACGGATTTGATCATAGAAAAATGCTTTTAAATTTTGCTCTAACTGGTGTATTTGGTGATGACAATTTTGCCGAGCAAAATGACTATATGCTGCGTGGTAAAAAAGCTTGTTCAGTTTGGGTACTTTTAAAAGCTGGCAAAATTACATCCATAAAAGGTTTAGAAGAGCTTAAAAAGCATAAGAATGTAATTTTTGTAGTAGAACGATTTAAGGAAGGAGACGAAGTATTACCAGCCATGATCGGTACAGAAAGACAAGTGCTTTTCAGAATTTATACGGTTTCAGATTCAGTAGCAGAAACCAATCAAACCATTTTAGACATTCAAAACATTTTAGATATAAGAAATGAAAATGGAGAAGACATGGTGCTAGAATGGACAAAATTATGGAATACCGATGACTATAGTCATCACTGATTATAAACAACCCTAACAATCAACCAAAAATGAGTATTAATGTTTTAGAAAAATTTAATTTAAAAGACAAAAAAGCCATTGTTGTCGGAGGTGCAGGTGACCTCGGAAAAGCAATGGTAGAGGCTTTAGTAGAGGCTGGATCTCAAGTTGTTATCATAGATATTGATGACAGAATGTACAATTTTTGTGAAGACTTCAAAAAAAATGATCTCAATGTTGAAGCTGTTAAAGCTGACATTAGCAAAATTGAAGAGGTACAAAGCTCTTACAAAAAGGCCTTAGAAATTCTTGGTGGTAAACTTGATATTTTAGTCAACTCCGCTGGTATACAACGTCGGTATCCTAGTGAACAATTTCCTGAGGAAGAATGGAGCAAGGTTATAGCCATTAACTTAGATGCAACTTTTTATTTCTGTAAGTATGCTGCCAATACTATGCTCGAAAACAATGGAGGTAAGATTATAAACGTGGCGTCTTTAATGAGCTTTTTAGGTGGAATTACAATACCTGCTTATGCAGCATCAAAAGGTGGTGTTGGGCAATTAACTAAAGCTTTGTCTAATGATTTGGCAGCAAAAGGAATTTGTGTCAATGCTATAGCACCAGGCTATATGGACACTCAATTAAATGCAGCTATAATTAATGACAAAAAACGAACCGACGAAGTCTTTATGCGTGTGCCTATGAAACGTTGGGGAACTGGAGAGGATTTAAAAGGTCTTACAGTGTTCTTGGCTTCAGCAGCTAGTGATTACGTTACTGGTACAATCATACCAGTAGATGGTGGTTATTTAGGTCGATAAGTGATTCTTATTTATAAAACAGAAAAGGTGTTTCTACATAATTAAAAACACCTGTTCTGTTTTATTGATTTAGTAATTCTACTTCGATATTTTTTAATTCAATTTTAGACAACAATTTTAACTTGTTTTCTTCAAAAGCTTTTCCTAAATCAAATAATTCTACATTAGAGTTTTCAGTTTTATAATTATTATAATCCACAAACCGCAATCCATTTACAAACCGTTGATTATAAGCTTCTCTAAAGCGCGTACCTACTCCATCATCTTCATTATATGAATACGCTAAATAATCTACATTAAAACTCTCTTTATTAACCCAATACACAAAAACATCTTTATAGTCTTCTCCGCCTCCATCAGCACTAAAAGTCACTTTTATTTTATAGTAGTCCTTTCCTTTAATTTGCTCTTCACCTAATGAAGTTTTATTTACAGCTTCGGCATTTAACCCATAAGGCAAGACCGAAAAATAGTGTACTGAATTTACAGAAGCAGTAAACTTGGATTTTAAACTATCTTCTATAATAACACGACTATTGTTTATGAAGCGGTCAAAGTTGCTATTAGTCAACAAATCAAAAACTGAATCGTTACCATCTTTAAACATTCGAATTAAGGAAAATTGGCCTTTATCACGTCTAGCTACATAGTACTTATCTCTGAAATCAAATCTTATTACAGAATTATCAAAAGTCTTCCCTCCTGCTTTCTCAATAGATTTTGTAATGATTTCATCTGCTGTAAGATTTACAACTTGTTTTTCCTCCTTACAATTAAAGAGCATTAACCCAAAAAGAACTAAGTATAAATATTTCATGTTATTTGTTTAGGTATTTGAAGTCGTAAAACTAAATAATAGTTTACAATAAATGGCTCTTCATACTTTTATACTTTGTACTTGTTACTTTCTTAGTATCTTTGCCAACCATGCAAAAAAAGGTATACATACT
>JAGQZO010000219.1 GCA_020435515.1 Winogradskyella sp.
GGTCTTTTTTCTGCAACATCAATGGTTCCTTTAGCCAAAAAGGAAGTAAGGTTGTCATTTACCAGAGAAACATCCACTAGGTAGTTTGTAATAGAATTATTTCCTTCAATATCCGCTTTTAAATTGCCTAAATCATAATCATTAACAAACAGGTTGCTTATTTCTAAGTTAGACTTTGGTAAATATGAGCCTTCTTTTTGGACTAGATCTAACTTTCCATTTACCACACCAGCTAAATCCAGACTATCTATCCTTGGTGTAATTTTGACCAACTCAACATCTTTAAAATCTACTCTGAGGTTTTTGTTAATGCTATCGCTGATAATCCCTGAAACTTCTATGATTTCATTACCTTGATTGATTGTAATAGGGAATATATCAAAGGCAGAAAATGTTCTATCAAATCTAACCTTATTGAAATTGTTTTTTTCTGAGTTTATAAACCATTCATATCCCTTAAATACTACATCAGATTTTCTGAAACCTATAACCGATTTATTAGCTTCATCAATTGTGTAAAAGAGATTTAGATTAAACACATCTTTATTGTTTTTGCCTCCTTTAAATTCCGTTTTTACAAGAAGCGTATCTCTTCTTGTAACATTAATCAAAGTAAAATCTGAAGCATTATAAACACCTGCGCTTAGTGTATCTATCTCAATAAAAGTATTGTAAAGCGGATTGCTATTATCCACACTAAGGTTAATATTATTTGCAAAGTAATCCTTGAATTTAATTTCTGGTGAATTAAAAGTAAGATCAAATCCCTTTGCATCTGTTTCAATCCGACCTTCAATAAATGTGTTTTTACCTAAATAGAGATCTTTAAAAAAGACCGCAGCAATTTTAGAATAAATATTGAATTTAAAATCTATATACTGCCCTTCTTCTATTTCAAAAGGTTCATAATTGGTATAAATACTCCCAACGGAATTCTCAACCAACTTTAGTATATCTTCTGTTTTAAATTTCCCTTTTATATTTCCATTAATAATATCTGGCGAGTTAATGGTTATGTTACGCTCATCATCTTGAAACGACGATATAATATCAAAATCTTCAAACACATACCTACTATCTTGGTTTTCGTAGGTTGTATTTTTTATGTTAATGGCACCACTTGCATCATCTAGGCTAGAACCCGTTGCAGTCATATTAACCAAGCCTCTAAATTCTGAAATACTATCTCTAGTTACAAAATTGAGTACTCGCAAATTGGCATAACCTACGTTAGCCTTAAAGTCAAATTTCTTTTTCTCTTCAGCAAAATCTACCAACCCATTAAAATCTAATTGAAGGTTTGGATCATCAGCAATAAGGTTACCATTAAAGATTTTGTTACCTAAATCTCCTGAAACCTCAATATTCTCATACTTGTAACCATTATATTCTAGACTAAAAACATCTCCCTTTATGTTTGAGCTTAAATTATCTAGGGTAAAACCTTTACCATCAACATCGAGATTTGCAGAAACGAACTTAGCTTTTGGATCATTTATAAGTTTACCAATATCAAATTCATCAAAAACAATGTTTCCGATATAATTGGCTCTATCAATATCATCTACTTCGGTAAGCTCTAAATCAGATTTTACAAATCCTAAATCAGTATCTATTTCAATATCCGCATTTATGCGCTTGGAGGTTATTTGAGATGTTCCAGTAATCTTAAAATTACCAACCTTAGATAAAACCGTTGGTATGGCATTACCAAGTATTCGAGGCAAGAGCGCAGTTAAATCGTTATAATTTGAAGCTAAATTTTGAAAATTACCGTCTAAGGCAAATGTATCGTCTTCTTTGGCAAACAAATTTTTAAATGTGATGTCACCTATTATCCTTGTATTTCTGGTTGTACTTACATTTAGGTTTTTTGCTTCAAGATTATTTAAAGTTCCTGATAAGTCTGCATTTAAACTAGCACGTTGGTTAACTCCAAATTCGTCGAAAAAGACATTAAGCTCTGTAAGTGATATTTCAGAATCTTTAAAGCTCGCAGTAACGTTTACTTTATTCGTAAAATTTTTTAAATCTTCTCTTTGATAGTCAAATCTTAAACCGCCTTTTAATTCTGATTTTTCGGTCTTAATACTTAAATCCTCAAAATTCATGTGGTCTAAGGTGTATTCAAAATTGGCTTTTAAATTATCTACGGTTATACCTCTGCTATCCTTAAAACTAAATTTATTAATACGGGAGCTTACATCCGGACCATTAATCAAAAAATTAGTGGTGTTAGCGTTTAATTCTGTAAACTCAAAGATTCTTGGTGTTTCAAGATTTTCATCTGTTAATCTAAAAATACCATTTTCTATCGACAGGTCACTAGACGAAAACAAAAAACTGCTTGGCCCTTGGCGTGGATTGTCATCTTCAAACTTATCTACAAAAACATCGAGATTAGTATTTTCTTCGCCCTCATAGGTTTTTAGGTTAAAAACTAAATCCTGGATATCAATATCTCCTAAATTGAACTTACTGTTATAAAGGTTCTTGAAACTTATGATAGAACTATTTAACTCACCAATGCTTATAAGTGTATCGTTCTTGTAATCTCTAATTAGGATTTCTTTTAACTCTATATCACCATTAAGTTGTAGGCCAACTTTGCCAATATTAATATCGGTTTTAAATTCTTCGTTTACCTTTTGCGTAGCATACTTGCCAAGTTTGGTTTGTACAGCAGGAATACCCAAAATTAAAAAGACAATAAGAAACAACAGCAGAATAATACCTACTATTTTACCTATTATTTTGAGTACTCTTTTGATAGAATTAATGATTACTAATTGATGAAAAATTCATGTACTTTTGCCCTTACAATACGTTGTTAAGTACCGTCTTAGACTATAATTGGTAAAATTAACAATAATTGTGCCCAATAACGATTATGAAAGCCAATAATTGGCATTAAACAAAAAATGAATAATACTAACCAACACAAACACAGCTAAACCAATAGTTTGTTAGATTTAGTTGAGATGAGAAATGAAAACATTTACATTCTTGGTATAGAATCGTCATGCGATGATACTTCAGCTGCTGTATTATGTAACGATAAAATTTTGAGCAATGTTGTGGCAGACCAAAAGATTCATGCGGAATATGGCGGAGTTGTCCCAGAATTAGCCTCCAGAGCACACCAACAAAACATTGTTCCTGTGGTTCACCAAGCATTAGAACGTGCTGGCATTTCTAAAGACCAATTGAGTGCTATTGCCTTTACACGTGGTCCTGGCTTAATGGGTTCGTTATTGGTAGGTACGTCGTTTGCCAAATCTATGGCTTATGGTTTAGATATTCCTTTGATTGATGTAAACCACATGCAAGCGCATATTTTGGCACATTTTATTGACGAAGAAGGGCATAAAAAACCACCGTTCCCGTTTTTGGCAATGACCATATCTGGTGGACACACCCAAATTGTAAAAGTGACTAATTATTTTGAAATGGAAATTCTTGGGGAAACCATTGATGATGCGGTTGGGGAAGCTTATGACAAAAGTGGAAAAATATTAGGCCTTGGTTATCCTGCAGGTCCAGAAATAGACAGACGTGCACAGTTAGGAAACCCTAAAGCTTACAAGTTTACCAAACCAAAAGTAGAGGGTCTTAATTTTAGTTTTTCGGGTTTAAAAACTGGCATACTGTATTTTGTGCAGCGCGAAACCAAAGCCAATCCAAATTTTGTTGAGGAGAACTTAAATGATATTTGTGCATCTATACAATACACCATCGTTGGTATTTTGATGGACAAACTCAAACTTGCTGTTAAGCAAACTGGAATTAAACACATAGCTATTGGTGGTGGAGTTTCGGCAAATTCTGGTATTAGAAAAGCACTTAAAGATGCCGAAAAGAAACATGGCTGGACCACTTATATCCCAAAGTTTGAATATACCACAGACAATGCTGCTATGATTGCAATTGTTGGGTATTTAAAATATTTAGAAAAAGACTTCTCAGATTTTGATGTTATGGCTACGGCTAGGTTGAAGATATAAATTGTTAAAACATCTGTTGATAACAGATAGTACAAGCCTTTAAATACATTTTAAAATTTAGTTGTTTTGTAAGTATCCCAAACTAGACTAAATGAAATATACAATGAAACTGCTATTTACACTTCTACTTTTTATTCCTTTGTTAAGTATTTCTCAAGAGTCTTTAGAAACTGAGCTCGACTCTATAAGCTCTGTTGAAGACGCTGAAACCTTTGCAAAAGCTTATAAAAAAACCAATAAAAGTAAAGTCTTCACTTTTAATAAAGAAAAACATAAAACACGCTTAGCAGACGAACTTTTTAAACTTTCAAAAGGTGGAAAAAAAGTGGTAAAAGGTGACTACAGAACAACCTATTACAAAGTCATTGACAAAGAAAAAACCTTACATTACAGAGCAAGCTATATCTTTTTTGATGGTAACAAAATGACATTAGAAGACATTAACGAAAAGCGCGATAAAATCATTTCACAATATCAGCAAGGTTACAAATTTGATAAGTTAGCACAGTTACATTCCATGGATTTAAACGCTAAACGCGGTGGTGATTTAGGTTGGTTTCCTGAAGGTGATATGCACCCAATGTTTGAAGAAGCCGTAAAAGAGCATGATACTAATGACATTTTTACTTTGGATATTGAAGATAGAAACTGGTACTATGTTATCCTCAAAACTCACGACTCCAAAACTATTGAAGAAATTACCGTTTTACAATACTCAGAACCAATAGATTAATGCAGCTTTTTTACAATCCTAATATCTCTGAAGGTCACACAACTTTTAGCTTTGATAAAGACGAAAGCCGACATATTGTTAAAGTGCTTCGCAAAAAAACTGGAGACCTATTGCACATTACCAATGGTGATGGTTGGTTATTTGAAGCCGAACTTACCTTTGTTGACACTAAACATTGCGCAGTAAAAATCTTAACTCAAAAACTTCAACCAAAGCGAAGTTTTAACTTGCATCTAGCCGTTGCACCTACTAAAATGAACGACAGATACGAGTGGTTTTTAGAAAAAGCTACTGAAATAGGCATAGAAGAAATTACACCTATAATCTGTGATAATAGCGAACGAAAAGTTGTAAAACCAGAGCGTTTTGAAAAGATTCTCCAATCTGCAATGAAGCAATCTTTGCAATGCTATTTGCCAAAACTAAACGAGGCTATTTCTTTCAAAGAGTTTTTAAATACTTCTTTTTCAGCAACTAAATATATTGCCCATTGTGAAGAAACCGATAAGACATCATTAAAATCGCAATTAAAGCCAAACAACGATATTTTAATATTAATTGGTCCAGAAGGTGATTTTAGCGTTAAAGAAATTAAAATGGCTTTGGCTACTGATTTTATTCCAGTAACTTTGGGTAACACACGTTTGCGTACAGAGACCGCAGCTATTGTGGCGTGTCATTCGGTAGCGTTTGTAAATGAATAACATGAAGAAATTTTTAACTTTTTACTTTACACTTTTTACTTTTTCACTTTTTGCTCAGGACGTAGCTGTACTAAAATACAAAGGTGGTGGCGATTGGTACAGTAACCCTACTGCTCTACCCAATTTGGTGAAATTTTGCAACGATAATATCGATACCAACATCAATGAAAGTATACAAACGGTTGAAGTTGGCAGTACAGACATTTTTCAGTATCCGTTTTTACACATGACAGGTCATGGCAATGTGTTTTTTACGGATGATGATGCCGAAAATTTGAGAAGGTATCTTATCTCTGGAGGTTTTCTACACATAGATGATAATTATGGTATGGAACCTTACATTACCAAAGAGTTGAAAAAAGTTTTTCCAAATAATGAGTTGAAAGAAATCCCT
>JAGQZO010000220.1 GCA_020435515.1 Winogradskyella sp.
TTTATTGCAGAAGAATTAATTCCTGAAATCAACAAGAAATATAGAACACAAGCTAAAAAGGGAATCATTGGTGAATCTTTAGCCGGTCTATTCGTTATGGAAACCTTTTTTACAGCATCCGAAACTTTTGATTTTTACATTGCCATGGATCCTTCACTTTGGTGGAACAATAATTACCTAGCTCGCAATGCTGATAGTCTGCTAACCTCGCTTCCAGAAAAAAACTTAAAACTTTGGTTTGCTGGTTCTAGCGCTCAAGATATCTCACAATACACAAAAAGTGTTGAAAAATCTTTACAGAATAATGCTCCTGCAAACTTAACTTGGAAGTATTCTGATGAGCCAAACGAACAACACAGTACTATTTTTAGAGCTACCAAGGAAAAAGCTTTGATCTGGACTTTAAATAACTAAGAAAACTTTAAGAAAGCGTGACGCAACCATATTGTCTTTCTGCTATCTAATGACAAATCTATGGCATGAAAAAATTCGCACTATTACTACCATCATTTTTGTTCTTCATTAACCTTATTTCAGCTCAAGTTAAAGCTATAAAAATTACTAATGAAACTGCTCAAAAGGAAAAGATTATTAAAGAGAATAAAAGAGTGAAAGTATTTACAGTCGATGGTGGAAAACTCAGAGGGCGCTTTAAAATAGAAGCTGATTCAATTCTTATACAAGGAGAAAGGATCAACTTATCCGATATTATGGCAATAAAGCGTAACCCTTTATTAGTATCTATCGTTACAGGATCTTTTTTAGTTTATGTAGGATCTATAACAATAGGTCTAGGTGTCCTAATAGGAGTATTGGTAGACTCATCAGCTTTCTTATTAACAATACCAGGAGCAGGTTTAATTTATGCTGGTCTTAAACCTCCTAATTTTAGTAAAAAGTTTAAAATCGAACGCAATTGGACGTTTGAAATAATTGTTGTTTCAGATTAACTTACTTCCTATAAAAACAATAAATTGACGTTATAAGTAGTTATGTGTACAACAATCAATCCTTGAAAACTTATGCATACCAACGCAAAGTCAATTTTACCCTTGCTTCTATTTTATATTTTTTCTTTATTTTCTTTTTCTCAAGTGCTAGATGGTGGAACCCATGAAAAATGGGAATTTGTATTGGAAGACACAGGTGATGTTCTGCAAATAGCACTACCAGCATCGGCGCTTCTAACTACTATTATTAAACAGGATTGGGAAGGCACAAAACAATTTGCCCTCTCTTATGGCACAAGTATAGTGGTAACACATTCCTTAAAACGGATTATTAAAAAACAACGACCTGAAGGTAGACATCTGTATGATTCTTTTCCTTCAGGGCATACAACTTCGGCATTTTCTGGAGCTTCATTTATACAACGTCGCTATGGATGGAAATACGGAAAATGGGCCTATATATTAGCCACAATAGTTGGTGTAAGCAGAATGGAAGGACCTGATGGATGGCACGATATATGGGATGTTTTAGCAGGTGCAACCGTTGGTGTTGGCAGCACATATATTTTTACCACACCTTATGATCAAAGTAAATACAATATTAGCTTTTCCTCAAACAATGATGGTTTTTTATTGGGCTTTAGTATGAAATTTTGAAAAATAAAACCAGAACCTAATAGGTACTGGCTTTTATTATAAAGTAGATACCTCAACAGATATTTATTATCTCGAATAATTAGGTGCTTCCTTGGTAATGGTAACGTCGTGTGGATGACTTTCGTGAATACCACTAGCAGTGATTTTCACAAAACGTCCTGTTTCTTTTAAGGTTGCAATGTCCTTAGCTCCGCAATAACCCATTCCGGCTCTTAATCCACCTACAAACTGATGAATACTTTCATACAATTCACCTTTGTATGGTACACGACCAACAATTCCTTCTGGCACCAATTTTTTAATATCGTCTTCAACATCTTGGAAATAACGGTCTTTACTCCCTTGTTTCATTGCCTCAACAGAACCCATTCCACGATACGATTTAAACTTACGTCCTTCGTAAATTATGGTTTCGCCAGGACTTTCTTTCGTTCCTGCTAACAATGAACCTAACATTACAGTATCAGCACCAGCAGCAATAGCTTTTGGTATATCACCCGTATAACGGATTCCACCATCAGCAATCACGGGAACACCAGAACCTTTTATAGCTGCAGCAACTTCCAATACTGCAGAAAACTGAGGAAATCCAACACCTGCAACCACACGTGTAGTACAGATAGAACCTGGACCAATACCAACTTTAACAGCATCTGCACCAGCTTCAACCAAATATTTGGCAGCTTCTGCTGTGGCAATATTACCAACAATAACTTCTAGTTTAGGGAATTTTGATTTTATCTCCTTTAAGACAGATACCACGCCTTTTGTGTGTCCGTGAGCTGTATCAATAACTACAGCATCAACACCTGCGTTAACTAAAGCTTCTGCTCTTTCTACAGCATCTACTGTTACACCAATTGCTGCCGCAACTCTTAACCTTCCATAAGAATCCTTGTTTGCAATTGGCTTTTGCGTCACTTTTGTAATATCTCTAAAGGTGATTAAACCCGCTAGTTTTTCGCCTTGGACAATAAGCAGTTTTTCAATTTTATTGGCTTGTAAAATAGTTTCTGCATCTTTTAAGGACGTACCCACTGGTGCAGTCACCAAATTTTCGCCAGTCATAACTTCTATAATTGGTCTGTCGTTTTGGTGCTCAAAACGTAAATCGCGATTGGTAACGATGCCTTTTAAATTTCTATTTCCATCAACAATAGGTATGCCACCTATACTATACTCTCTCATAGCATTTTTGGCATCTCCAACAGTGGCCTCTAATGGCAAAGTAACAGGGTCTATAATCATTCCGCTTTCAGCACGTTTTACTCGACGCACTTTAGTAGCTTGCTCTTCAATGGTCATATTCTTATGAAGCACACCTATACCGCCTTCTTGTGCCATTGCAATGGCCATACGACTTTCGGTAACTGTATCCATAGCTGCAGAAATTACAGGTATGTTTATAGTTATGTTTCTTGTAAATTTTGTTTGAATATTTACTTCGCGTGGAAGTACTTCAGAAAAGGCTGGAACTAAAAGGACGTCATCGTAGGTAAGACCTTCACCTAGAATTTTATTGTCGTGTGCTGTCATATGCAATTAAAATATAATTGCACGCAAAGATACATATTTTTTCATAGTGCTTATGCCAATTAAAAGACAAATAATGCCATTTGTAAAATTGATTCCATTAATACAACTTTAATAATCAATATACTGTAAATTTTATTTTTATTTATTCTAAATAAACTTTGAAAAATTAAAGTTTGATATTAGTTTTGCAACAAAATTAACTGTTTTTAATAAGTCTAAATAAATGAAATTAAAATTAGCCCTATCATTACTAAGCTTCACAAGTGTTTTCTTAAATGCACAAGAAAAAGAAAAACAAGAAAAGCCTCTCGATTCCGTTCAAAAATTAGATGAGGTCATTATTAATTCTAACCAGATTTTTGGCAGCAAGTATGTTGCAAGCCATCGAACCGGATCTGCTTATTACATTTCACCTCAAGAGTTAAAAAAATTCAATTATACTGACATCAATCGCGTCTTACGAACCGTACCTGGTGTTACCTTCTATGAAGAAGACGGTTTTGGCTTACGTCCTAACATCAGTCTTAGAGGTACATCTCCTCAACGTAGTGCCAAAATATCCTTAATGGAAGATGGTGTCCTAATTGCACCTGCACCTTATAGTGCACCTGCCGCATACTACTTCCCCTCTGTTGGACGCATGGAAGCCGTCGAAATTTTAAAAGGAAGTAGTCAAGTACAATTTGGTCCTTTTACGACTGGTGGTGCCATCAATATGATATCTGCCAAAATCCCAGATCAATTAAAAGGAGAAATAAGAGCGAGCTATGGCCTTTTTAACACTCAGCAACTACTAGCCAGAATTGGTGACCGCAAAGAAAATTTCGGGTATTTGGTTGAATACTTAAACTTTGGTTCTGATGGATTTAAAAATTTACCAGATGGCTATAATACGGGATTTGACATTAATGAAGTCACAGCAAAATTCAGCATACATAGTAATAAGGATGCCAAACTAAAGCAAGCCTTAGAAACTAAATTCCACTATTACGATGAGCGCTCTAACGAAACTTACTTAGGACTCTCCGAAGAAGATTTTGCCTTAGCGCCTTACAGTAGATATGCCGCATCACAAAACGATAGAATGACAGCCCAGCAATTACAATTAATGCTAACCCATACTTTGGATTTTAGCAATAATATAAGACTTACAACCAATGGGTATTACAATAAGTTTTCGCGCAATTGGTTTAAGCTAGACGATGTTGTCTTTAATGGCGATTCGCAACCTATAGCAACGGTAGTTTCAGATCCAATAATATATAGCGATCATATGGCCATTGTACGCGGAGATTTAGATTCTGCAGCAGATGCCCTTCTTTTAAAAGCAAACAACCGCGTATATTATTCTAAAGGCATACAAACAAAGTTAGACTATCATTGGTATGGTGAGAATACTTTCCATGATATAGAAGTGGGATTACGCTATCACTACGACGAAGAAGATCGTTTTCAATGGGAAGATGGTTACAATATTATAAACCAAGAAATGACAAGAACCTCTTTTGGACCAAGAGGAGCTCAAGGCAACAGAATCAGTAGCGCTACGGCCTTTGCAGCGTACGCTATGTACAAACTAAAATATAACAAACTAACTTTAACACCGGGAATACGTTATGAAAACATCATATTGCAACGTGAAGACTTTGGCAGTAATGATTCAGATAGAACTGGGTCTGACTTAGCATTTAGAGAAAATAAAGTCAATATTTTTATTCCTGGTATAGGATTTAACTATACATTCTCAAACAGTATATCTGCTTTTGGTGGTGTTCATAAAGGGTTTTCGCCTCCAGGAAGTTCTGAAGGGGAAGAATCTGAAGAAAGTATAAACTATGAGCTAGGTTCTCGATTCACGATTGGTGGTCTACGTGGTGAAGTCGTAGGTTTCTACAATGACTATAGTAATCTTCTAGGTAGTGATTTAGCGGCTACAGGCGGAACAGGATCCCTTGACCAATTTAATGCTGGCGAAGTCGCAGTTAGTGGTCTTGAGTTATTGTTAAATTATGAATTACTTCAGAACAACACGAATTATAAGTTGCCTATAACTTTTGGTTATACATTCACTCA
>JAGQZO010000221.1:0-2392 GCA_020435515.1 Winogradskyella sp.
AGAGTATACACTAAGAATTTTAGGATATAAATTTTGATTGTTTATATATTAGTTATTTTTTTACTTCGGAAGTGGGCTTTATGCCCACTTTTGTTTTTCAGAATAATTTCATCTGACCATCTTTATATTGCTCATGTAAGCTAGTATTGAGCTTGGGCATAGATTTGTCTTTGAAGTATTTTAATCTTGCCAACGCAACTAGATCGTTAATCTGTTTTGCTATATGTCCTTCTCCTCTCATTCTTACTCCATATCTGCTTTCGTTTAAAGTACCTCCATGGCAATTTTCAATTTGGCGCAAAACCTTATCTGCTCTATCTGGTAACGTTTTTCTAATCCAATCTGTAAAAATTTCTCCAATCGCTCCGTTTAATCTCACCACAGTATGTGCAATGCTTAATGCACCAGCCTCAGAAACTGCCTTTGCCATTGGTAATATTTCATGGCTGTTTATTGAAGGGATTATTGGTGCTAACATTACATTAACAGGGATTCCATTATCACTAAGTTCTTTTACAGTTTGAAGCCTTCTCTTTATAGTTGCGGTACGAGGTTCTAAAATGCGTCTTGTATCTTCAGACAGCGAGGTTATAGAAATATTTACGGCTATTAAATTGTCTTTTGCCAATGCCTTTAAAAGTTCTATATCTCTTAATATCAAAGCATTTTTTGTGATAATAGCCACAGGATGTTTGTACTTCAAAAACACTTCTAGACATTGCTTTGTCAGTTGAAACTTTTGCTCTGCTGGTTGGTAACAATCTGTATTGCCAGACATTACTATGGGATGCGCTTTCCAACTTTTCTTTTTTAAAAGTTCTTCTAAAAGTTTTGGAGCATCTTTTTTTACCAATACGCGTCTTTCAAAATCTAAACCTGCACTAAATCCCCAATATTCATGGCTATTACGAGCATAGCAATAAATACAGCCATGCTCACAACCTTGGTACATATTCATGGAATATGCCATGCCAACATCTGGACTCGTGACTTTATTGACTATGGTTTTAGGAAATACATTAAGGTACTGCGTTTTGTTTTTGTCTGCCCTTTCACCTTCCTTATGACAAAACTCCAAGAAATCATCGCGCATTTCGTGAGACAGTTCAAAAAAACGGTTATGGATATTGCTTTGGGCACCTCGACCCTTAATAATTGATTTAGAGCACATAAACAGCTAATTAAAAAAGTGAAACTTGAAAAAAGCAGGACTTTAAAATTATCTATTTATTTCTCTTTATACTGTTGAAAAACGATTTGGTTATCCACATTATTTGTAAGAAATTATATCATTACAAACTTCCAAAACCTAGGTTAATTAAGAATATTAATAAGTTAAAATACTTGTTTTTAGACAGTTAAATTGTATCGATTTTTGTATAAAAATAAGATTATGAAGAAAAAGCATCTTATAATGATAGTACTTAGTCCTTTATTATTAATTGGTACGTTTTTAATTGCACCATTTTTTGTATTACATTGGCTAATA
Source organism: Winogradskyella sp. (assembly GCA_020435515.1). Classification (GTDB taxonomy): domain Bacteria; phylum Bacteroidota; class Bacteroidia; order Flavobacteriales; family Flavobacteriaceae; genus Winogradskyella. The sequence goes on from JAGQZO010000221.1 coordinate 1,490, forward strand.
GACGATAGGTCTACAAAAATTAATTTAGGCTAGCAAAAACTTAACTTGCTTTATTTACCAGGAAAATCAGCCTTACGTTTTTCTAAAAATGCTGTGGTACCTTCGGTAAAATCCTCTGTTCCAAAGCACTTACCGAATTGTTTAATTTCAACTTTATAACCATCCTTACCATCTTCGTAATTAGCATTGATTGCCTTTATGGCTTTCCCTATAGCTACAGAAGAGTTTTTCATGATTTTACTAGCTATACTTTCACAAAATTCTAATAATCCTTCTTGCTCTACAACGTGGTTTACCAATCCGTAACTTAAGGCTTGGTTGGCATCGATCATCCCAGCGGTCATAATCATTTCCATAGCTCTACCCTTACCTACTAATTGTGGTAATCGCTGTGTACCTCCATACCCAGGAATTACTCCTAAAGAGGTTTCTGGCAAGCCCATTCTTGCATTAGTACTTGCAATCCTAAAATGGCAAGCCATAGCCAATTCTAAACCTCCTCCAAGGGCAAAGCCATTAACTGCAGCAATAACAGGCGTGCTTAAATTTTCAACAAAATCAAATAACAATTTTTGACCCTGAGCCGCTAATTTTCCTCCTTCTTCAACATTAAAATCTGCAAACTCGCTAATATCTGCACCAGCAACAAAAGCTTTTTCTCCACTACCTGTAATAATAATCACTTTAGTATCTGAATCCTTATTTGCTTCATCAAAGGCGTCGTGAAGTTCTTGTATTGTTTCCTTATTTAAGGCATTTAATTTATTTGGTCTGTTAATGGTAATGGTTGTTATACCATTTTTATAGTCTGTTAGTACGTTGTTATAAGACATAATGTTTAACTGATTTATCTATGATATTACTGAAACAACACTTCGATACTTCGACTGCGCTCAGTACAGG
>JAGQZO010000221.1:2431-5451 GCA_020435515.1 Winogradskyella sp.
ATTATTTAGGAAAAGTTACGGTAAATATTGTGCCTTCTCCTTCTTGGGATGTAAAGGTAATACTTCCATTGAAGGTTTCCACTATATTTTTTACCATAGCTAGTCCTAGGCCCATTCCACTGGACTTTGTGGTAAACTTTGGTTCAAAAATTTTAGACTTGGTCTCCTCTGCAATTCCGTTTCCATTATCTTCAACAGTGATTTTTACTTCATCATTGACTGAAAACACCTTAACCTTTATACTTGGATTTTCTTTTCCTTCTGGAATGGCCTGTATTGAGTTTTTTACCAAATTAGTAACCACTCTTATGAGTTGTGTACGGTCAAACTTGGCTATAATTTCAACCTCTTCGGCTTCAAACGAAATATAGTCTTCATTAAAAATATCTAGTGCAAGCTTTACAATATTTACAACATTTAGGTTTTCAGATTTTTGAGCTGGCATTTTGGCAAAGTTTGAAAATGCCGATGCTATAGAACTCATAGTATCTATCTGTTGAATTAATGTATTACTGTACTCTTCTACTTTTTGGTGAATATTCTCATCCGTCGGATCGAATTTGCGCTGAAAACTCTGCACACTTAATCGCATTGGTGTCAACGGATTTTTAATCTCATGCGCTACTTGTTTAGCCATTTCTCTCCAAGCTTGTTCCCTTTCGCTTGTTGCTAATTTTACTGCACTGGCTTCAAGTTCGTCTATCATACTGTTGTAAGAATTAACTAGGGTCTCTATTTCTTCACTTGTTGACTCAACTTGGATTTTTTTATTACGTTTCTCCAGTCGGATTTCATTCATTTTGTCACTAATAGTTTTTAGTGATTTTGTAATGTATGTTGAAATGAAATATGCGAACAAAATAGCAACCAAAATCATTGCCAGATAGGCATATCCTAAACGCATTAAAAATTCTTTGAGTTCCCTATTTAGAAAATCGTCATTCTCTAAGTAAGGCAGGTTGAGTATGGCTAGATTCTTAAATTTACTATCTGTAATGTAAGAATATGATGATTGAAAAATCTCACCATTTTCCTCCTGTTTTATTACATAACGATGCTCTGCGGTGTTAGACAACGCATTTAAAACCTCTGCGCTCAGACATCTGTCCGACGAATCTCTTAATATAGTTCGCTTTGAGCTTTTTAAAAGCTCACCCTCTAAATCGTATAAGTTAATTTGTAAACTATGAACAGCATCTATATCAAAAATAGCATCTTTAAATATTAGAGGAATGTTTTCAGTGGTTACAGGATATGTGGTTTCTTGTATAGTAAATTCTATACTTTTTCTAATGGCTTTTTCCTTTCGTTCTAAACGCTCTCTGTGGTAGTCTCTAGCCTCTTCGTTATACTGATAGATGGTAACTGCCGCAATTAATACCGATGCCAATAACACCAACAGAATCATGGCAATGAATATTCGGGATCGTAAAGACAGTTTTTTAATTTTCATCAGCTTATTAATGGACTAAATATAGCAATAATCAAGCCAACTAGGCATCAGGATTTTTAGCACGAATATTTTTATACAGTTTAAATCCAAGCATAATCAATACTGCGAGGACGATTATACCAACTACACCAAATATCCAATTAATAGAACTTTTTAAAATGACCAAGAAAACCACTGCAAAGAGAATAAACGTAGCGCCTTCATTCCAAATACGCATAAAATTTGAAGTTACTTTTACTTCATCATTTTGAAGTTGTTTGTAGTAAATATGTGTTTTGTAGTGATATATAAAAAGTAAAACTACAAAGGTTAGTTTTACATGCATCCACCCTTGCTGAAACCAACTTGGCATTAAAATCATTAACCAAACTGCAAATAAGGTTGCCAAGATTGCCGATGGCCAAGTAATAATAAACCATAGGCGTTTTGCCATAAGTTTTAATTGTTTTCCTAAAATTTCTTTTTCAGGTGATGGCTTATGAAAGGCTTCTATTTGATATACAAACAATCTTGGTATATAAAACAGGCCAGCAAACCAAGTGATAACAAAAATAAGATGTAATGATTTTATGTAGTTATAGTATTCCATTAGTCTTCAACAAACAAGTAATTCAAATTTTTTGAATTAAAGGCCGCATTAAACGCTTTTACCTCATCCTTCAGAATTGTATCAAATGCAGACAACTGCTTTTCAATTTTTGCGGTCAACTCATTTTTTACAGCGATATCTTGTTCTGTTGGTGCAAAATCCCCCATACTTACTAATGCGTTTAAATGTCCTAACTTGTTGGTTAGTTTTATAGGAAAGTTTAAAGGGTCTTGACCACTTCTATTTTTAGTTTGGTACAATTCTTTTTCAATACTAGAAAGCTGCTCTTCTAATGTTTTTGCTTTTTCCACTAAGTCTTTCACATTATCATCGTCTTTATATTGTTTTTGAAATGCACTTAACTGACCATTAATATTTCTAATTTTTTTGATGGATTTATGAGCCTTATCCATCGTTTCATTAACATCTTTTATAAACTCAAATTGCTTTTCCATATCAGCAATCGTGCTTTCTGCTCTTGGGTCTGCGAGAATTGTAAATGGTTGTGATTGCTCGTTACCATTAACGTTTAAACTGACTTTGTAGCTTCCAGGAATAGCTCTTGGCCCTTCTAAACTTGCCCACCATAAGATCATTCCTGGTAAGCGCTCTGCTCCGTCATAGGTCATATCCCAAACAAATTGATTGGCTCCTTTTTCAACTTTAAGCATATTCTCTTTGTCTTTAGTTGAAAAGGTTTTAATGGTATCGCCTTTACTATCAAAATACGTTAGAGAAATCTTATCGTCTTCCTTGTAATCTTTTAAATTAAAATAAGTGATGACACCATTTGGGTGATTGGTACCTGAGGTTAAGCTTCCTTTTCTACTGCCTCCTCGCATTCTATAAGTGTCTTTTGGTTTGAACAACAAATTATTATTTAGGTCTGCACCGTACAACTGATGAATAACGGTTAAGTCATCAATCATCCACAAACTACGACCTTGCGTTGCAACGATTAAATTATTGTCCTTAATA
>JAGQZO010000222.1 GCA_020435515.1 Winogradskyella sp.
ACGTTGAAGGCGGTGAAGTGCTTGTGGACGCCTTGGGAAGACCAACTGGAGTTTTTAATGAGCGTGCACAAACATTAATAACACAACATATTCCTGAAAAAACACTTGAGTCTGACAAAAAAGCTTTTGAACTTGCTATTAAAGCTTGCCATAAAAATGGCATAACAAGTTTTCATGATGCTGGTATTCCAAAAGAAACCATTGCACTATATGAACAGATGAAAGCTGAGGGCAAAATGAACATAAGGATCTACGCCATGCTAACTGGCTGGGATAGAGATTTACTAAACGAATGGTACAAAAAAGGTATTATGATAGACGATGACCATCTTTTCACAATACGATCCATAAAACTCAACTGCGATGGTGCACTTGGGTCTCGTGGTGCATGGCTCTTAGAACCCTACACAGATAGACCAGGTCATTTTGGGCACGAAACCTTGCCAATGGAATTTGTTAGAGAAACTGCTATTCATGGACTTAAAAATGGCTTTCAAGTATGCTCGCATGCTATTGGCGATAGAGCTAACAGGGAAATATTAGACCGCTATGAAATTGCTTTTGAAAGTTTACCTAATGCAACAAAAGATCACAGATTTAGAATAGAACATGCGCAACACCTTCATCCAGAAGACATTCCTCGTTTTGCTAAGTTGAATGTTATTCCGGCAATGCAAGCTGTACACATGTCGTCTGATAGACCTTGGGCCATAGATCGCCTTGGAGAAAAACGAATAAAAGAAGGAGCCTACATGTGGCAATCTTTACTACAAAGTGGTGTTCCTATAGTTAATGGCACAGATGTTCCTGTTGAACCTATAAACCCAATAGCCAGTTTTTATGCCAGTGTGAGTAGAAAAACATTAAAAGGTACTCCTGAAGGCGGTTATGAGCCTGACCAAAAAATGAACAGAGCACAAGCTTTAAAATCTTACACATTAGATGCTGCTTATGGTGCTTTTGAAGAAGATATAAAAGGTTCTATTACTGTTGGAAAGTTAGCTGATTTTACAATTTTCAATCAGGATATAATGACAATTGCCGAAGATAAAATTCTTGATACTAAAGTTGCAATGACAATTTTTAATGGTAAAGTTGTATTTAATTCTGAAGAATAAAAAAACACTAGTTCCCTTCTCTTGTGAAGGCCTAACTAATGTTTAAGTTATGATTAATAGCAACACAAAAATAGACTACTCAGTAACATTATAGATTACCAAATTCTTATTTATAGATTAATTGTTCGTTATGCTATTAACTTTAGCGACTTTTTAAAACTTACATCGAACAGTTAGGCTTTTTAACTTAAAAAGATACCTTATAACTTAAAAACAATAATTCTTTTTTGTCTTAAATTATCTTTACTGCAAGTATTAATAAATACTATTTGTTTCCCCAAAAAACAAAACCTACTTATTATGACAAGACTATTAACCATACTTCTCTTGTTTTTGGCACCCTTTGTTTATGGCCAAAGATCAACTTTATTAAAAAACATTAATTATCGAGCTAGTGAATTGTACCATAATCTAAATGAGTCTGGCGACACATTAATTCTTAGAGGCGAACGCACTATTGATAAAGTTGAGATTTTTAATAACGACTTTCAAAAAGCCTACATAGTAAACAGTCTAGATACAAAAATACCCTTGAACGATATTCCAGCTGGAAGATTTGTTACTGAGGTGAAAGTAAAAGATAAGCTAATTATCATTACTCTTTTGCGACACGACGACTTAGAAGAAGAGCAAGAAATCACAACCGTTGAAACCAACGAACAGAATAATATTTTCGGTCAATCTACCTATGAAAATAAATCTGAAGGTAAATCAATCCCAGAGTATAAAATCGAAGAAACACCGAGCAAACCTATAACAAAACCTGTAAAATTTTATTGGATAGTAAAACACATTAATAAAGGCCACAGCTCTAGCAAAAAAATGCGTATTGGAGACAAAGACGTTGTTGACCAAATGATTGCCCAGCATAAAATAGATTTAAAATCTAAAGCTGGTAAATACAACAAGCTAACCATATGGGAAGTTTACGACACCTCAGAGTTTTTACGCTTCAAAAGACAACATCCTGACTATGCTACAGTAAAAGAAGCTAATTGCTTTAATACTGATCCTTTTTATAAATCTGAAGGAAGTTAAATCTAGAATACTATTTTTTCAGTTCCAACTTTTCAGCAAAATAATCGCAGAAATCTTTCATCGTGGCTGTCATTTTTTCATCTTGGGTAGCACGCAGAAACGTATCGCTCATGGTGACTAAAGTCTGATGAAAAAACTGTTTCATTTCATCTACAGGCATGTCTTTAGTCCACAAATCTATTTTTAGAGTTTCCTGCGCTTTACTATCCCAAACAGACAACATAATAGCTTTAGCTTCTTCATTTTTTACTCCACCATCTTCAGCAGACCAATTCAATTTTTCTGGCACTCGGTTTTCATCGAGTTCTACATTTAGTTCTATTTTGGATGTTATGGTTTTAGCCATTATTTTTTTGGTTTAAATTTTGCTTTGTTAAAAATCTCTTCAGGTTCTTTTTCTAAAATGGTTAACACATTTTCGTCTGTAGTTTCTGCATAAGCTTTCACAATTTGCCAACCTATGTATTGCCCTAATCGTCCTGGTGATTCATTGTCCAATTCTAAATAAAACTTAGAATAAGGCGCATCTGCAATAAAACGACTTGGTAATTTACTATCTGTACTATAAAGCAATTCTTTTTCAATAAAATAGCTCCATATCGGACTCTCGTTGGCTTCTGCCCATTTTAATTCTTGCTCAGTGTATCCTATTTTTTCTGCATCAGATTTAAAAGGAATCATCATATCCTTAAAGTAGAGCAGTTTTCCATGATAAATCATTTCATCTAAAAGTGTCTTACGGCTAGATTGATATATGTATTTCTTAGCATAAGCTTCTGCAACTTCAGATACAATTTGATTTTTTTGCATATTCTTAGCCAAATATCTTGGTATGTTTTGATAAAACTCATGGTCTTCACCCAAAAAATTATCTAAAGCAACAAGTACAAGAGAATCTGTAACAATTGTTTTATTTCTGTAGTCCACATCATTTGTTAAAGTCACCACTCTTGGTATACTAAAGGTTTTGTCATAATACTTTAAGTGCTGAAATAACCCTTCAAAATCATTTTTTACCACTTTAAAATCTGGATAGACCTTAATTACTTCTGCTAATAATTGATTTTGTAGTGTATCATTAAT
>JAGQZO010000223.1 GCA_020435515.1 Winogradskyella sp.
AGAACAGGTCCTGATATAGTATGTAGTATGGATGAAAAGGAATGCGCTAACCTTATAACAGGAAGTAAGGAAATTTGGTCTATGAGAGGTGGTACCAAAGTGCCAGCTAAAGAAGAAAAAGTAACCATAGATTTTGCTTTTGCAACAGTATGCAGCATAAAAAATATTAGAAAAGGCGAAAAATTATCAGAGGAAAATATTTGGGTCAAACGACCTGGTACTGGTAAGATTTTAGCTGAAAACTACAATGATGTTCTAGGAAAAATAGCAACAAGAGATATAAGTGATGGTGAGCATTTAGATTATGTTGATTTTGAGTAATTTGAGTCTATATTTTGATGCGTAAAATAGTATTTCTTACTGGTACAAGAGCAGATTTTGGAAAAATAAAGTCGTTAGTTCAAAGTGTGGAAAACCATTCCGAATTTGAGCCCTTTATATTTGTAACCGGAATGCATTTACTCACAGAATATGGTTATACACTTATTGAGGTTGAGCGTTGTGGTTTTAAAAATATTGCCACATACCATAACCATACCGATGAGGCTACAATGGATTTAACTCTGGCCAAAACCATCAACGGCTTTTCGGCTTACATCAAAGATGTTCATCCAGACTTAATAGTTGTACATGGCGATAGAGTAGAAGCACTTGCTGGAGCCATAGTTGGTAGTCTTAATAATATTTTGGTGGCACATATAGAAGGTGGTGAGCTCTCTGGTACAATTGATGAGCTCATAAGACATTCCGTATCAAAACTAAGCCACATCCATTACACCTCTAACGAAGAAGCCAAGCAACGCCTTTTACAAATGGGCGAGCTCGAAGAGTCTATTTTTACCATTGGATCACCAGATGTGGATATCATGTTTTCAGATGATTTGCCAAGTATTGAGGAAGTAAAACGGTACTATGAAATTAATTTTGAGTCCTACGGAATAGCCATGTATCATCCTGTAACTACAGAGGTTGAAAATACAGAAGAGGAAGCCAATCAATTTGTTGATGCACTAATTGAAAGTGGTAAGAACTATGTGGTTATATACCCAAATAACGATTTGGGCAGTAAGTTGATATTAAAAGCCTATCAAAAGCTCAGTAACAATAAACGATTTAAGATTTTTCCATCTATTCGTTTCGAATATTTTTTAACCCTTTTAAAGGAATCTGATCTTATCATTGGCAACAGTAGTGCAGGTGTAAGAGAAGCACCCTATTATGGTATACCAACTATAAACATAGGAAATAGGCAATTAAATAGAGCGTCATCCTCAAAGATTGTTAATGTCTCTCATCAAAAGAATGATATTCTTAATGCCATAAACGAATTACCAAATGGTCATGAAGTCCTAACTGAGATATTTGGAAAAGGTAATAGTGCCAATTTGTTTTTAAAGAGTTTAGAGTCTAATGAGGTTTGGAGTATAAACCACCAAAAGCAATTTAAAGATGCCTAAGGATAATCATATTCTATTCTTGGTTCCCGATGGTGTTGGCATTAAAAACTACCTCTATTCAGAGATTATAACGCATATTAAGCACAAGGCCAAAATAACAATCTGGTCTACACTACCTTTGGAAGCTTTTGAGGATGTTAAAAAATTACATCAAATAGAGTTTGGCTACAAGCAGATTAAACTTCAGCCAGAAAGTGTTTTAACCAGGCTCTTCAGAGAGGCATCAACTTACGCCAGATTAAAGCATAATGCTAAACTAAAGGACAATCCAACCATTTTAATGAATTGGAGAAAGCCAAACTACAATCTAAAGGTTAAACTATTATATAAACTTGCTGAAGTTTTAGGTGATTACATCACCAGTAATTACTCTAGGATTTTAAAATTTGAAGCTAAATATAGACGCCATATACCTTCAAAAATAATTTCTTCATATAAAAAAGATTTAGAAGGTTTAAGTCCAAACTCTATTTTTATAACGCATCAACGTGTGCCAGGAATTATGCCTATCTGCATGGCAGCACAACGCTTGGGTATTAAAACAACAACAGCTATTTTTTCTTGGGATAACCTACCCAAAGCAAGACTGGCAGTAAAAACAGATGATTACATCGTTTGGTCTCAATGGATGCAGGATGAAATGAAGGATTATTACCCAGAAATTCCGCAAGAAAACGTTCTCCTTTTAGGTACACCGCAATTTGAATTTTATTTAGATAAAAGTAGAGTGTGGTCTCGCAAGGAGTTTGCTGAAAAGTATGGTTTAGATAACAGAAAGAAATGGATTTGTTTTAGCGGTGACGATGTTACGACTTCTCCTTACGATCAGGATTTTCTAAATGACGTTGCCGAGTCCTTATATTCAAAAAGAGACCAAGTTCAAATTATATTTAGAAGATGTCCTGTTGACTTTTCAAAAAGATATGACGAGGTTTTAGATAAGTATAGCAATTTTATAGTGTCTATAGATCCTCTTTGGAATATTGAAGCTGAAACGGGTTGGACAGGTTATTTTCCGAAATATCAGGACATTAATATGCAAATCAACTTGGCTTACCACTGCGAAGTAGTTGTTAATTTGGGTTCTACGATGGCTTTGGATTTTGCAACATGTAATAAACCTTGTTTATATCTTAATTATAATCCGTCTGCCGATGCCTCATGGAGTACGGAAAAAATTTATAATTTTCAGCACTTTAGAAGTATGCAGACTTTAAAACCTGTTGGTTGGATTAATAAAAAAGACTCAATTCTAGAGCAAGTTATGAGAGTATTAGATTCACCTGAAGATATTGTGCCAGATATTCAACTTTGGAAAGAAAAATTGGTATTGCATCCTCTAAATAAAAATTCGGAAAAAATCGCAAAAGCCATTTTATAATGCATATTTGCTTCATTACATCAGAATATCCAAAGGAAGGTTTTTCGCATGGTGGTATAGGTTCTTTTGTAAAAACCATGAGCCATCTTTTGGCTTCCAAAAACCATAGAGTTACAGTGTTGGGTATAAACACTTATGCTAATGAAGATGAGAGGTTTAAGGATGAAAATGTTGATGTAATTAGACTGAAATCCAAAAAAGTGAAAGGTCTAACATGGTTTTTTAATAATATGTCTATAAATAAGGAACTGAAACAAATACACAAATCCGAGCCTTTAGATATCGTGGAATCAGCGGAGTTAGGACTAGCATTCATAAAGAAAATACCTTCGGTCAAATACATTATTAGATTACATGGTGGGCATCATTTTTTTGCAGAGGCTGAACATAGGAAAGTATCAATGTGGAAAGGTTTTCAAGAGAAACGATCTTTTAAAAAGGCTGATGGATTTATTGCAGTGTCAAAGTATGTTATGGAACATACGGCCAAATATTTAAGCTATCGTAATAAGCCTATAACGGTTATGATGTCGCCAGTAAATTTGGAAATTTTCAAACTCAGACCACATATAGAGGTTAAGCCTAATAGGCTCTTGTTTGCAGGTACGGTTTGTGAAAAAAAAGGCATCTATCAGTTAGTTAAGGCCATGCCAAAAGTAATAAGCCATTATCCGGATGTAGAGTTGCATATTTATGGTAGGGATTGGTTTTTTAAGGATGGCAAATCCTATATTACATTTTTAAAAGATTACATTTCAAAGTTGAATTTAAAGGAAGAAAGCATTCAATTTATGGGTACGGTAGATATGAACACTTTAGCTGAATGCTATGCCTCTGCCGATGTATGTGTTTTTCCATCACTTATGGAAACTCAAGGGCTAGTTGCTCCAGAGGCAATGGCTATGGGCAAACTGGTAATTTTTACGGAGTGTGGACCTGGACCAGAAATTATTGAAGATAAAAAGACAGGCCTTCTCTGCAACCCTTATGATGTAGATGATATTGCAAATAAAATTGTTTGGGCATTAGCAAATAAGAAATTAAGCCAAGATATGGCAGAAAGAGGAAGGGTGCACGCCCTGAATATTTTAAACAAAGATTCAGTAGTTAATAGGAATATTGATTTTTATTATAAGATTAAGGATTGTTAGCATGGCTTCATTTAAATCAGACTTAATAAAATACAAACGTTACAGTGATAATAAGCCTTTAATAGTTTTAATGTTAACTACACAAGGGTTATGGGCACTTTTTGTTTATAGATTTTCAAACAAAATTTTCAAATCAAAAATTTTTCCAGTAATAAAGAAACCCTTACTGGTTTTAGCAGTTTTCTGGCAAAAATGGATAGAAATCATTACAGGGATATCAATCCCGTATTCCGTTAATATTGGTCATAGTTTTTATATTGGTCATTTTGGAAATATCATTATCAATTCTAAAGCAATAATAGGTGATAATTGTAATATTTCTCAGGGAGTTACGATTGGTGTTAGTGGGAAAGGAGAACGCAGAGGGGTTCCAACTATTGGTAACAATGTTTACATTGGTGCCAATGCTGTTATAGTAGGGAAAGTAACTATTGGTGATAATGTGGTCATAGGAGCAAACTCACTCGTAGTTGAGGATTTAGAAGCAAATAACACTTATTTAGGAGTTCCGGCAAAAAAAATAAGTAATCGTACCTCGTCAGGATACATTTGATATGAAAGACAAGAGAATAAAGTTTTTGGTTGTTACATACACGCCTTTAATAAAAAAAGAAGGAGAATACTATTCATACTCCCCTTATGTAGATGAGATAGATATGTGGTTCTCTTTTGCTGATGAGTATAGAATACTTTCGCCAGACTCATATCCTACAGATTTTTTGTCAAAACCTTTTCAATCTAAAAATATTAAAGATTATCGAATTCCTTTCATTGCCTTTAATTCTTTTAGTAGAATAATCAAAGGCATAGTACTTTTGCCGTTCGTTGTCATTCAGATATTTAGAGCTATGTTTTGGGCAAATCATATTCATTTTAGAAGTCCAGGAAACATTACTTTGATAGGTGCAGTTGTTCAAATTTTCTTCCCATTTAAGAAAAAATCAGTTAAGTATGCAGGGAATTGGGATCCCAACAGTAATCAACCTTTAAGTTATAGGATTCAAAAAAACATATTTAGAAATACGATCTTATCAAAAAATATAAGTGTATTAGTCTATGGTGAGTGGCCTAATGAGACTTGCAATGTCGTTCCTTTTATATCAGCAACTTATAAAAATGAAGAAAGAATACCGTTTAAAAAACGTGATTTTTCGGGAAGGCTAAAATTTGTTTTTATTGGTGCAATGGTTGTAGGAAAGCGTCCAAAACTTACCGTACAAATTGTTCGAAAACTTTTGGATAATGGGATAGATGCAGAACTGCACATGTTTGGTGATGGTGATTTAATTAAAGAGGTCAAGGTACTGGTCAACCATAATAATCTACAAGATAGAATACACGTTTATGGCAACAGAGATAAAAGTGATATAAAAAAATGTTTGCTAGATGCCCACTTTAGTATTTTACCTTCAAAAAGTGAAGGTTGGCCAAAAGCAATAGCTGAGGGCATGTTTTTTGGTGCTATACCAATTTCAACCAAAATATCCTGCTTACCATGGATTTTAGATTATGGCAAGAGAGGTATTTTAATTGACGAAGATTTAGATGAGGCTTGTGGTGTTATATTAAATGAACTTGATAAGGGCAATGACTATCTTAATACTATGTCTAAAAAAGCACAAGACTGGGCGCAACAATATACTTTAGACAGATTAGAACAGGAAATTAAAAACGTAGTACGAGGTGATTAGAGTACTTCAAATCATAGATACATTACAAGCTGGAGGTGCAGAACGTTTAGCCGTGAATTATGCCAATGAATTAAGGAATCATGATGTGGTGTCTAGCCTGTGTGCAACACGATTAGAAGGGCCATTACTAAGTTCGTTAGATAAGGAGGTGGGGTATATTTTTTTAAATAGAAAATCAACTTTTGATATTGGTGCGGTTTTGAAACTTAGAACTTATGTATTGAAAAATAATATTGATATTATACATGCCCATGCAACTTCCTTTTTTATTGCTACAATCTTAAAAATAGTAACGCCAAGTTTAAAAATTGTGTGGCACGATCATTATGGAAACAGTGAGTTTCTGGACAAGCGACCATTTAAGGTACTTAAATTTTGTTCATTATTTTTTGCACAGATTTTTAGTGTCAATATTGTTTTAGAGCATTGGGCAAAAAAGAAATTATGGTGCAAAAATGTTAGTTATGTTAAAAACTTTCCGGTCTTAAATAAAACAGAACATGATTTAACAACTCTAAAAGGGGAAAGTGGAAAAAGAATCTTGTGTTTAGCCAATTTAAGAGAACAAAAAAATCACCTACAACTTTTAGAAGCTTTCAAATTTGTAATCAAAGATCATCCAAATTGGACACTGCATTGTGTAGGAAAAGATTTTAAAGACAAGTATTCTAGTTCATTTTTCAAAAAAGTGAATGATCTTGGCCTTGAAGACCATGTTTTTTTTTACGACACTAAATCAGATATTTTTAATATATTAAAACAATCTACTATTGGTATATTAGTGTCAAAATCAGAAGGATTGCCGCTTGCCCTACTAGAGTATGGGTTTGCTGAATTGCCTGTTATCTGTACAAACGTTGGTAATTGCAAGGAATTGATTTCTGATAAATCTTATGGTATTTTATTGAATAACGACAAAAGTTATGATGTGGCAGAAGCAATAATTCGCTTAATTGAAGATGAAAGCTACAGAATAGAAAGTGCTAAAAAGTTTAGTAAAAAAGTGTCTGAGGATTATTCAAAACATGCCATTTTAAAACACGTAGTAGCTACTTATAATAGTATAAAATAATTTTAAAAGGGTGGAAACTAAATACATTTTTAAGATAATGCTTCATGTAGTCTTTGGGGCTTTATTGTATTATGTTGGTTTCTTCCCGAAACTTTTCTTTTTTGGTGTAATAGGTTATTTTTTGTTTAAGATCATCGTTTCTCATCCCAAGGAAAAAACCACTTCAGTTTTACTTGGCTGTGCCTATCTTACAGGTGCAGAAGTTATTTTTAGGATGACAGGCGGAGGATTGTTTTATGAGTCTTCTAAATACTTCATTATTTTCTATATCATTTTTGGTATGTTCTATACAGGGGTTTCCAATAAAGGCTACCCATATTTTATATTTCTTATATGTCTTGTACCATCTATAATTGTAGCATCAACAACAATAGGCATTGACGGTAATTTAAGAAAAAATGTGGCATTCGTATTAAGTGGACCTGTATGTTTGGGTATATCTGCACTCTATTGTTATGATAAAAAGATAAATATGAGACAGATATTGGGAATACTACATTACCTGTCTTTACCAATTGTAACATTAACCACGTATTTATTTTTATATACGCCAACAATAAAGGGTATAGTAACTGGTACAGACTCTAATTTTGCTGCTTCGGGTGGTTTTGGTCCCAACCAGGTGTCAACGGTTTTAGGTTTGGGGATGTTTGTATTTTGTGTCAATTATTTTTTAAACTCTAAAACCAAATTATTAAAAGCAGTTAATATTGTATTATTTGCATTGGTGTCGTTTAGAGCCATAATAACCTTTAGTAGAGGTGGTGTTTTAACGGCTATTTTAATGATTTTTGCGTTTTTGGTCATTGTATATTCCAAATCCAATAGAAGACAAAAAAATATTATTCTTACGTCTTTTGCCTCTTTTTTGTTGATTTCTTCATTGATTTGGTTTGTAAGTTCTGATCAAACCGATGGTTTAATAGAAAAGCGATACACCAATCAAGATAAAATAGGGAGAGAGAAGGAGGATTTCAGTGCAGGTAGGGTAGATTTGTTTGTTGGGGAATTAAATGGATTTATTGAAGAACCGTTTTTAGGGGTTGGGGCCAGTGGCATGAAAGAAAGAAGACTTTTAAGTTTAGGTAGGGTAGTGGCCACACATAATGAGTTAAGTAGATTATTGTCAGAACACGGAATTTTAGGAATATTTATTCTCTTGATTTTAATATTTAAACCTTTAGATATGAGATCTTCCAATAGGTATAATTATTTCTTTTATGCGTTCTTGATTTTTTGGTTTGCCACCATTAACCATTCGGCTATGAGAATCGCAGCACCTGGATTTATTTATGCTCTGGCACTTTTAAATATTAAGTATGAAAAACGTCCTGTACGTAGGAAACGCCTTGTCGCAACAGGGTAAAAATTTTACTTCTGTAGAAATATTAGGTGCTCGTTTAAGAGAATTTTGCAAAGTAAAAATAGCCTCTAGTAAGCAAAACAAAATATTACGGCTACTAGACATGTTGTTGTTGGTACTAAAAAATAACAGACGAACAGATTTTGTGCTCATCGATACCTACAGTACAACAAACTTTTATTATGCACTGATAATAAGCCAGCTTTCAAGAGGTTTAAAAGTTAGATACATCCCTATTTTACACGGTGGAAATCTTGAGAAACGGTTGAAATATAGCCCAAAGATGAGTAAGATGATTTTTGGTAACGCATATAAATTGGTGTCACCCTCAAACTTCTTGAAAGAATGCTTCAAAAGTTATGGATATAACAACATAGAATACATACCAAATTTCCTAGAAATAAAAGATTTTGAGTTTTGCAGAAGAGATATAAGCGTTATTAAATTATTTTGGTTAAGATCCTTTGTTTCAATATATAATCCCACTTTAGCTATTTTGGTTCTCGAAGAGCTTATAAATAGAGGGCATAATGCAGAACTTACTATGGTTGGGCCTGAAATTAATGGGTCTTTGAAAGCAATAAAACAACTAGCAATAGATAAAAAATTAAACGTAAAATTTACCGGCAAACTATCAAAAGAAGAATGGATAAACTTATCTAAGGATTGTAATGTATTCATCAATACAACCAATTTTGATAATATGCCAGTAAGTGTTATTGAAGCTATGGCACTAGGTTTGCCAGTTGTTTCCACAAATGTAGGTGGGTTACCTTATCTTATATCTAATAATGAAGAAGGTCTTTTAGTTCCTCCCAATGATGTAGATTCAATGGCAAATGCTATTATAAAATTAAAAGAAGATCAAAACCTTAAAGATAAGTTGGTTGTTAATGCTCGCAAGAAAGTAGAAAAATTTGATTGGAAAGAAATTAGAGGAAAATGGGAAAAGCTTTTGTCTTAATTTGAAGATGAAAATCAATTCATGTTAGTATATTTACACTATTACCAAACCAACCATGGCACAGAAAAAAGGTATTCATTTTGAAGTATCAGAACGAAAGATTCTTCTAAGAATCATAGATATTGTTATGGTGTTTCTGGCGATTTATTTTTTAAATCTATATCCTAAGTTTGAATACCTGCAATTTGATGTAAAGAACATAATTTCTCTTATACTTCTCGGTGTATATGTTATAATTTTCGGGACTATTTTTGAACTTTATGATCTTCAAAAAGCTAGTAAATTTGATACAACTTTTAAGAATATTGTAATCACAACTTCTACAGTAGTATTGTTCTATCTTTTAACTCCGGTTTTATCCCCTTACTTGCCCGAAGAGCGTATACAGATTGTATATTTTTATGTAGCCATAATTGTATCAATATTACTTTGGCGTTTGGTTTATATAAACCTTATAGAGTCTCCAAGGTTTTATAAGCGTGTACTTTTGGTAGGTGAAATATCTAATATAGATGGTTTGGTAAAAGCACTTAATACATCAGACCCTAACTACAAAATAGTAGGCTTTATAAATAGTGAGGCTTCCACACCAGAATCGGTAAAATTTAAGGGTCTAAAAGAGTATCAGGCCAAAGATTTTTTAAATGTCATAGAAAAAGAAAGAATATCAGAGGTTTTGGTAGCTAGTTTTAATTCTGAAGCCATCATAGCTGAGGTCTATCATGATCTCATGATGCTGTTAGAAAGGGGTTTTAAAATTAGAGAGTACACTCAGGTCTATGAAGAATTATTACATAGAGTTCCAATTCAGTTTGTAGGTAAAGATTTCTATAAATATTTCCCTTTTAGCAGAAGCAACGAGAACAAACTATACATATTTTTTCAAAGGGCTTTTGATATTTTTTTAGCAATCATAGGATTAACAATTGGCATTTTAATCTTACCATTTATACTGATAGGAAATATGATTGCTAATAAAGGACCACTGTTATACATACAAGAGCGCATAGGAAGAAATGGGAAGCCCTTTAAAATTATAAAGCTTAGAACAATGGTTGTGAATGCTGAAAAAGATGGCGTTAAGTGGGCAAAGAAAGATGATAAACGAATAACCAAGTTTGGTAAATTTTTAAGAAAATCTCGATTAGACGAAATACCTCAATTTTATAATGTTTTAAAAGGAGATATGAGTGTTATAGGCCCAAGACCAGAGCGACCATTTTTTGTAAATGAATTGGCTAGAATTATACCATTCTACGAAACTCGCCATATCATTAAGC
>JAGQZO010000224.1:0-1217 GCA_020435515.1 Winogradskyella sp.
AATCAGAAATGGGTTCGTTGTAAATAAATAGCTCTAATGCAGCTTCATTCGCAGACACCATAGCATCTGTTCTACCAGCACCTAAAGTTTTAAATCGCACATCCTCAAGTATAAACTTTAGGGTACGATCAATCATTAAATGCACCGTTTTAACATCGGGTTGTTTTTGCCAACCGTGAAAACGATACCCGAGATATTGTAATTTTATGAGGTAATAATAGCGCTTATCAAACATGGCAACAAGAACGTTATTTTATTGAAGATTCCAAAAGCAATGCGTATTTTTATCACTAAATATCTAATATTTGAAACGACTTTACCCTTTTGACCCTTTATTGAAGCATCATGTCTTAATAGCTTTATTATTAGCTATTTGGATATTTATATTTCTATATTTTACTGAGCCTTTGGATGTAAATGAATTTGGTGATAAGGAAAAACTGATTTATTTACCAGGTTATGGTTTGTTGGGTGGTGTTTGTTATTTAGTGTTCTTGTCTTTTCAGTATTACCTTTATAAACGTACAGAAAATAAGTGGCGACTAATTAACGAAATCATTTTTCTAGTATCTTTTTCAGTCATAAGTATTGCGGTTGCAAGAATGTACTATCTCTATGTTATTATGATCGGAGAGCGAAATCCTTACACTTTGGGTTATATGCTTAGAGCCATATATTTACCAGCCTTAGCAACTATTTTGCCAATTATAATCATTGGTCGGTTTGCCTTTGGTAAATACCATGAAAAACGACTCGAAGACCAAAAAATTGAAATACAAGGCGAAGGAAACTACGAAGGTTTGCGTTTGCAGTTGAATGATCTCATTAGCATTCAATCGTCAGATAATTATATTGAAGTATTTTACCTTTCTGGTCATCAACTCAAAAAGACCTTGATTAGAAATAAACTCTCTGCCATTGACGATGAATTTCCAGAATTGCTTCGTGCACATCGGTCCTATCTTATCAATCCGTTTCATTTTAGACAATGGAAAACAGAAAATAGCAAGTTAATTATCTGTCTAAATCACGATGTTGAAGTGCCAGTTTCTAAAACCTATCAAAAGGACATAAAAGCGGCTATTCAATTCGCCACAAACTAGTGTCATTTCGCCCCAAACACCTGTTATTACTGAATTTTTAGTGATTTATAAAATAGATTTGCTTCAGAAAGTTTAATCACATAAAATTATTGAATCATGAAAAATTTAGCATTA
>JAGQZO010000224.1:1288-4669 GCA_020435515.1 Winogradskyella sp.
CAGATTTAGATTTTGTTGTTGAAAAAATAAAGAAGATGCCATCTTACAAGAAACAGATTAAGGGCGAAAAGAAGGATGCGTTTGATGCCACTTATCAAAAGAATTCTGCAAAAATGCAAAACCCTATTTCTATTGAAGCTTGTTATAAGATGCTTTTAGAGCAAATGCTTTTTGTAAACGACTCACACGCCTCCTTGCAAGTTACTACAGATGTATTACCTGAAGAGGTTTTTATGGATGATAACAAATTTTCTGAATTTGAAGCTTCGGATGTATTTATAAATCATCCGAAAACAGACCGAAAGATTCAAGAACTAAAGGCCGAACTTTCACAAAAGCATCCCGAAGGTTTAGAAGGAATTTACAATTATGGTGAGAATGAGAAAATTGGATTTTATTATGCGGACAACAAAAAAGACTTAATTGGTGTCGTACTAGAGACAAATCTAAAACAATGGGAAGTTGGGGAAATTAGATGTTACGCAACACATACCAATGCCAATAAATACAACCTGTATTACTATAAAGCAGATACAAGAACACCTGCTTATTTAAAAAGTTTATCCTTTGAAAACGGTAGACTATGGTCTTATAAAAAAGTGGGCAATACCAATAACTTCGAATTTGTTATAAATCAGAAAGAACTTACTAGCTTTAAACAGCTAAATGACGATACGCAATACATTTACTTCAAAAGTTTTAGCAACAGAAAAGGAAAAGCGTTAAAACAGTTTTTTGAGGACACCAAAGACAAATTAACCGCCAAAAGTATAATTGTGGATCTTAGAAGCAACAGTGGTGGTAACAGTAAATATTCTGACGTCTTTTTAAAACTATTAAAAAATAAAAACGTGTACGTGCTCACCAATTGTTTTACGGGTAGCAATGGGGAACAATTCACTTTAAAATTACTAAAGAATAAAAAGGCCAAGCATTTAGGGCAAACGACGTTTGGTGTTATTGCCTACGGAATGAACTATGGTTATAATTACAATACGCCCTCTGGACATTTTAATATATCACCAACCGATATGAACTTTCATGAATATATTGCCTACGAAGGAAAAGGTATCACACCAGAAATTCCATTAGACTTCAATCGCGATTGGATTGCACAAACGTTAGACATTATTGAATCTGATTCAAAATAAGAAAATTTAAAAAGTTAACGTGGTTCTAATACACGATTAAACTTTCTGAAATTTCATTAGAATAACTGCCAATTTATATATAATTGGCAGTTTATAGTTTTTACATAAAAAAGACTACCAAACATTTCTGATTGATAGCCTTTTAAGAAATACTAACTAACTATTTACTAATCTAAAATTACTTTCTTTACTTTTAACTGAGAGCGGTTTGAAACTTTTACAATATAAACTCCGCTGCTCAATCCATTTACATTAAGAGTGTTTATTACTGAAGAGGTATCCAGCGTTTTTTCTCTTACGATTCTTCCTTGAATATCATACAGTGTTACAATAGTCTCTTCTGATAATTGACCTTTCACAACCAATTCATTATTTGTGTGATCTGAATATATGCTCAACTCATTAGTATCAGTATCTTCAATTGATAATGTACCTGGTTCTATATACAGAGCATAATCTTCAGATTGACCATAAGCTAATGATGTATAGCAAGGTGAGTTTATAGTGTTTACACCACCATATCTATTATCAGCATCTGTCATCAATCTAACTCTTACATAACTATCATAAGGTATTGTTGTAGGATATGTTAAGGAAACAGGTACTATTGAGCCGCCTACTATATCTTCAGAATAATGTTGTGTTTCTGCATCATCATCAAAATCTCCATCATTATTCCAGTCTATCCAAACACCCAATTGATGGAAGTTACCAGCAGCAATTTCAACATTCATAGTATATGGGTTGTCTGTATCAATATTAAATAGACCACTGCAGTTAATGCTTTTATCTATATTTCCGCCATCATTATCTGTAGTAGATGAAATAAAAGTTGTTGCGTTCAACTCTACACTCAATATGCCTGCTAGATTTGTTCCTGCAGGTGAGTTTGCAGAGCATACAGCAGTAGGCGCCACAAATCCAGACTCTGGTGCTTCATCACCTTTAGAATCTATAATTTTAGTTCCTGTCATAGCAGCTCTTGATCTTGTTTTCTGATCTTCAGTTAACCTATCTGTACAGAAATAATAACTCATTACATTATTAATGGTATTATTGTCTACCCAAGGACTTCCTGTACATGTATTATTTGCAGGACAAGTACTTGTTTCTCTTTGATGAGGTACAGTATCCGCACAACCATCACTATCAGTACCTACAGTTACATCTGCAGGACACGCATCAGCAACGCCATCACTATTGGTATCGTCTCCTTGAAACGTATGGTATAAATGCAAATAGTGTCCTACCTCATGAACAACAGTACTATTATCTCCATTAGAGTTTAAGCCCCAACCATTAGTGTTTCCTGGGTCATAACCAAAAACCGAAGCCATCATAACAGAGCCATAATAATTACTAAATTCATTATAAAAATAAGCGTAGCCTTGATAGCCAAAACCACCTCCGTTATTATCTAATTCAGTTACTATCCAAAAATTCAGATAGTCAGTAGATGGCCAACTTATGAAGTCTCTTATGGTTTCATAATCAGCTCCATTAGAATTAACCACATTAACACCATTGCTCGCATAACCTGGAATTCCTGAGGCATCAATTCTATTAATTCCAGTAGTTACAGAACAATTAGGGTCTCTCTGGGCCAATGCGAATTCAATTTCAAAATCAACTGAACTATTTGGTGTAAGTCCTCTATAAAAATCATTAAGGTTATCTATACTACTTTGAATTTGAGCATCAGAAATGTTTGAGCCTGTTCCTTCCTCCTCACCTAAATGCAAAACATGTACAACAACAGGGATAGTATAAACAGTACCATTTCGTTGAGCCAGTTCATTGTTTGAAATAAAATTTTGAATTTTTTGCTCAGCTAGTTGTTCTTGCTGAACATAATTTGGGTTTTGTAATAATATTTCTCTTTGATTATCAAACGCACATTGTTGTGCCAAAACAGAATAAGTAAACAAAGAAAAGAATACAGTTACAATACTAATTGTAAAGTTTTTCATTGAGATTTGGGTTAAGATTTAGGGTTGCAATATAAACATTTTCAGTAAAAAACAACGCTTTGTCGTAAAAATATACGTTTTATCGATAAAAATTAATTTTTATGTCTAGTTTTAAGGACGGAAATAACATCTCTTAACTCAAATCCTTTAGCTTGTAACAACATCAAATAGTGAAATAATAAATCTGCACTCTCACCTAAAAACAAGTCATCATTATTATCTTTGGCTTCAATAACGAGTTCTACAGCTTCTTCACCTAC
>JAGQZO010000225.1:0-7252 GCA_020435515.1 Winogradskyella sp.
GAAGACACATTTCCTCGTACCGTTTTTTCGCCACCACCAACATAAATAACATTTGGGTCGCTTTTAGATACTGCTATTGCACCTATGCTACCACCAAAGTAATCATCAGAGATATTTTCCCAAGTACGTCCTCCGTCTTTAGTTTTCCATATGCCACCACCTGTGGCGCCAAAATAGTACAAGTTTGGTTGATTGGGCACACCGGTTACTGCTGCACTTCGACCACCTCTAAATGGTCCAAGTAATCTGTATTCTAAAGCACCGTAATCTGATTCTTGAAAGTTTTGAGATTGACTATTTAAACCAGAAAAGGATAATAAAATTGCCAATAATGATGTGAAAAATCGCATAAGAATTAGTTAGTTGGTTATAAGAAATCTAAAATTACGGATTTAAAATTATTCTACTTCTTTTGGGAGCAAATTTAACTTAACCTCCCTATGTAGAAAGTAACCTGTGACAAGAGTTGCCAAAATATCTGAAATTGGAAAAGACATCCAAACACCAAGTTCCCCATAAAAGTTTGGTAAAATAAAAATTAATGGGATAAAGAATAGTCCTTGACGCAGTAAGGTAAGTAATAAAGCAGGCATAGCCTTACCAATGGCTTGAAAATAAGCTGCACCTATTAACTGAATACCTATTATGGGTGTTGCGGCAAAAACCCATCGCATCGCTGGTGGCGTTTCTTTTAACACCTCAGCATCTTGAGTAAAAAGTCTGGTAATTGCATCTGGAAAAAGCATTAAAAAAACAAAAATAATAGCTGCTAATAAGACACCATACTTTATCGCTGTCATTATAGATTCTCTAACACGTTTGTATTGTTCTGCTCCATAATTAAAACCTGCAATTGGAAGAAACCCTTGTGTAATTCCGTAAACAGGAAATAAGGCAAACATAAGCATCCTACCAACAATGGCGTAAGCAGTAACAGAGGTTTCTCCACCTAGATTGAACAAAATATTATTCATAAACAAGTAGGTGATACTTACAATAGCCTGTCTAGCCAAAGTTACAAAGCCTAAACTTCCGATTTCTTTAATGATTGGGAAATTCAATTTATAAAAACAGTCTGTGATTTTTAGTTCGGAGTTCTTGGATAAAAAGTACCACACGATAAATCCAAAACAAAGCACATAAGATCCTGTTGTAGCCCATGCCGCACCATGCATACCATAGCCCAATATTTTTATAAATACATAATCTAAAACTAAATTACCCACAGAAGGAATCATCATGGCATACATGGCAAATTTTGGTTTCCCTTCTGCTCGTATAACAGTGTTTCCCATCATACACAATGCTAAAAAAGGAACACCATACAACACAATAACATAATAAATTTTAGCAGGGTTGAATATGTCTCCTTTGCCACCAAAAGCTGGTATAATACTGTCTACAAAATATAGCCCAGGAATTACTAAAGAAACTGTGAGCAATAATGTAAGCGTAATTTGATTTCCGAATGTAATTAGTGCCTTTTCTCTATTATTTGCACCCAGTGCCCTAGAAATGATAGACGACCCTCCTATGCCAATAGACATTCCTAAAGCCGCAATGAAAAAGGAAACCGGTAACACCACATTGATGGCAGCAATAGCGTTTGGGCCAATCCAATTACCCACAAAAATAGTATCTACAAGAATATTTAGGGACATTACCAAAATACCAATAGAAGCAGGTACTGCTTGTTTTATCAGCAATTTACCTATGGGTTGATTCCCTAAATCTTGTGACGATACTTTAGCCATGTTCTAAACTGCTAATGTTTCTGCAGTTGCCCATTCTTCAATCATATTTGCAAGGACTTGGGCAAAATCATCCCTATCATTAAGGCAAGGAATTACTGTAAATTCTTTTCCTCCTACTTCATGAAAAATTTCCTCTCCCTCCATAGCTATTTCTTCTAGTGTCTCTAAACAATCACTTACAAATGCAGGTGTTACGATGGCCATTTTTTTAACACCTTCTTTACCCATGCGCTCTATGGTCCTATCAGTATAAGGTTTAAGCCATGGATCAAAGCCAAGTCTTGATTGAAATGTTGTAGAATACGTACCATTTTTTAGCTTAAGTTTCTTAGCCACATTTACTGTGGTAATTTCGCATTGGTGACGGTAACAAAACTCATGCTGTGGACTGCCCATTTTAAAACAGCATTTACCATTCATTTTACAGTTTCCGTTAGTGACATCACTCTTTCTTATATGTCTTTCTGGCACACCATGATAACTGAATAAAATGTGCTCGTAATCTAAATCCTCTAGCTTTTCGGCAATACTTTGCGCTAAAGCTTTTTTGTAATCTTCTCTATTGTAAAAAGCTGGTGTTCTGGTAATTTTTAAATGCGGAAAGTGTTTCGCAACTAATTCATCTACCTTAACGTCTATCGTCTCGGTTGTTGCCATAGCAAACTGAGGATACAAAGGTATTGTTTTAACTTCCGTACAACCCTTGTCTACTAATTCCTGTAGGCCTTTTTTAATACACATGCTTCCGTAGCGCATGGCTAATGCCACAGGGTAATCCACTTTTTTCTGAACTTTCTCTTGAAGTCGCTCAGATAATACAATTAATGGAGATCCTTCTTCCCACCAAATCTTTTGGTATGCTTTGGCAGACGCTTTTGGTCTTGTGTTTAAAATAATGCCTTTAACCAATAACGTTCGTGCCCAAAGTGGAAGATCTATTACACGCTCATCCATTAAAAACTCATCCAAATACTTTTTTACATCTTTAGGATTTGGGCTATCTGGCGAGCCTAAATTAACCAGTAAAACTCCTTTTTTCATTCTTCAATTTTTCTAAAACAAAAATACAACCCTTTCGCCATACAATACAATGGCTAGTATTGGTTTTATTTATAATGCTATGTTAAATACTGTTTTGACTTTTTTTGAGTTATTGTATTTAACAGTGAATATCTATAATTTTAGTTTTTAAACGAGTTTTATTGTTTGGGTATGGCTATTTCAATGATTTAAATATCTTTACAAGTTCAGAAGTTTAACAAAAAAATGCTGCCAAAACGGTAGATGGAAAAAGATTCCCATTTTCATGGGGAATGACTATGAAAAAAATTCTTACAGCCCTAATCTTTGCACTTTCAATTACAGCTTTTTCGCAACAACAATATCAAAGTTTACTTTGGGAAATCTCAGGCAATGGTTTAGAAAAACCATCCTATTTGTACGGTACCATGCACGTGAGTAAAAAAGTTGCTTTTCGATTAGATGATGTTTTCTACGAAGCACTCAATAAAAGCGAGTGTATAGCTTTAGAGTCTGACCCAATTACATGGCCTGGTTTTAATTATGACATGATGATTGATGAAATGGCCTTTTACAATAATTACAGAGCCGACTTTTATACCAATCTATTTAAGTTGACCCATCCAGAAGAAATGGCCATAAGAGCTTCGGTTAGAATGGACAATGGAGCTGTTAACGCCTACCTATATAGAAAAAACAATTCCGCAGATAATTTTGAAGAGGAAACTTACCTGGATATGTTTATTTATCAGGCTGGAAAGAAAAACGGCAAGAAAATATATGGGCTTGAAGACTTAGCCGAGTCGCGCTACTTAACTACTAAGGCAGCATACAATGCTAACAAAAAAGACATTGATCCTTGGCTACAAAAACTATACGCAAAAGAGAACCCTTATCTCATACAAGAAAATCTTTATCGCGACAGAAATTTAGACCTATTGGACTCTATTGGAGCAGGATCTAATACTGAGTTCTACAGGGAAAATATGTTGTTTATACGAAATGAGAACATGGTAAATTCTTTAGTAGAACTAATGCCTAAAAAATCAGTTTTTGCAGGTGTTGGCGCAGCCCATTTGCCAGGAGACAAAGGAATGATTAAGATGCTACGTGAAAGAGGTTACAAGGTTAAAGCCTTAACATCTGAACAAACTGATTACAGCAAAAACGAAAAAACGAAACTTGATAGTCTTTTCGTTGAGCCTATTCTAAAAAAGCATGCCACACCTGATGGGTTTCTAAGCCTTAATACTTATGATGAATTACGCGAATTCTCTTATGCTGGGCAGAAGTATTATCTAGACCCAGACATGACCAATGGAGCCTACTTAACAGTGAACAGGATAAGTCGATTTACCTATTTACCCAACGAAAAAGAGAACATGACACTAAAGGAAATTGACGATTTGTTGTACGAAGATATTCCTGGTGATATTGTTAAGAAGGAAGAATTAAAAGACCCTTATCCTGGACTTAGCATCGTTAATAAAACAAAGAAAGGTGAATTTCAAAAGTATCACATCTATCAAACACCTTTAGAAATTATTATTATCAAATATGCTGGTCGTAGTGATTTTGTACTTCAGCATGAAGCTAAAATCTTCAACTCCATAGACCTAAAAACACCTACAGATTCTATTATAACCTTTGTGTCACCTGCCAAAAAATTTCAAGTTAAGTTTCCTGAATATTACATTACCAGTAATATGGAAAACAAAGGAAAAAAACTACTAGAGGGCTACAAAGACGATGCATACTATTTTGTTGAAGAATCTACACTACATGATTTAAGTTATATTGAAGAAGATAGTTTTGAAGCAAAATATTTTCATCATGCACTGTATCTAAATTACAAACTTGAAGAAGCCGAAGGAGGCTTCAAAAAAGGAGATTATAAAACTTATGAATCTCGTGCTGTTTTAGACTCAACATCTGGAAAAAATTTACACTTAAAAACCGTTGTAAAAGATGGTAGTTACTACCTTTTAGGATATGTTGGCACTAATGATGAGGAAAAAACAGACTTTTTTAAATCCTTCAAATTCAACAAAACTGATTATTCTGGTTTTGAGAAACTAGTAGACACTTCGTTACATTTTATGGTAAACACTAATGCTAAAACCCCTTTACCTAACCCTTATGGCTACGGCTATTATGGTTCTGATAAAGATGAAAAAGATTACGAAGAAAAAATAAAATCTACCACATACTCTACAAAAGCCAACGAGCAAATTGAGATTACACGAACAAAATTTCACGATTTACAGATGTTTCATAACGTCGATAGTCTTTGGCAAGATGTAGAACGAAAAGCCAATGGTGCTACACGTTACTACATACCGCAAAAGAAGTTCAGAATTTTCAATAGGTCAAAATCAAAAAAAGATGACATCTATGCTTACACGTTTAATTATACGGACAGTAACAGTGCTAAGCAGGTGATGGTAAAAAATATTCTCAAAGAAGGGGTGCTTTTTGAACTAAAAACTCTAGTAGATTCTATTAGTGGCCCATCTAAATTTGTGACTGAATTTTATGATTCCTTTACTCCTATAGATACGTTAATGGGTAAAGATGTGCTTAAAGATAAAACTAGGCAGTTTTTTGAAGCGCTCAAAGAAAATGATAGTATAATTCTAGAATCTTACAATCTAATAAAGTTCAAAAAACATAATAGTAGAGACATTGTTTCTGTTTTAAAAGATTTTGAATTCGATAAAGAGCGCTTAAATATAAAGTCTCATTTGGTTAGTGAACTCGTTGAAATAGATTTGAAAAACAACTTAGATTTTATAAAACAATTATACTATGACAGCTACTCAGATCCTCAAACACAATCTGCAATATTAGAAGGCTTATTTGACTCCAAGAAAAAAGAAAACTTTGAGTTAGCTATGGATTTAATGGATCGCGACCTACCTCTTGGTGGTATAGGCGGAGTATTTTATAACTACTACAGAAAAGATTCTTTAGAACTAAAAGCCGATTTGTTCCCTAAAATTTTACAGTACAGTACCATTAGCGAGTACAAGGAGCCACTTTATGATTTATTGGCTCGTGTTAGAGATTCTGGCTTAGTAAAAACAAAAGATTATAAAAAATATAAAAACCAAATCATTAATGACGGTAAGATTGAAGTAAAACGTAGTTTAAGCAATACTGGCTATGGTTATAATTACTATTCAGATGATTTATCTACTTACGTTAATTTAATTTTCCCTTATCGAAACGAGCGTAGTGCCAAAGACTTTTTTGAAAAGATGCTAAATGTCGATGACACTTCAGCATTAGTGAGATATTATGTGCTACTATCCGAGCACAAAGAAGACATTCCAAAAGAACTGAAAGAAAAACTGGAGGATGACGAAGAAAACCAGTACAGGCTTATAGAAGAACTTCATGAAGCTAAACTGTTTAACACCATAAAATCGCTTAATATCACCCAGCAACAATTTGCAAAATCCAAGTTGTTGGCCAATGCAGATTACGAAAAAGAAAAAGACTCTCTTGTCTTTTTAATGAAACGCGATTTTAAAACCGACAAAGGCAATAAGGATGCCGTTATGTACTTCTTTAAGATAGATAAGGACGATGAATATTCTGGCAAATCCGAAGTACTGCATTATATCTCTTTTATAAAACCAAAAGATGGTAAAAAACTGGTTGTAGAGCATTATGATATAAGCAACAGTTACGGTACTACTGTTGATGAGACTAAGGAATTAGAAGAACAATATAAAGAAATCATTAATCTTGCTATCTACAAAGACCGAAAACGGGTAACACCAAGTTCTCGTGGTTATAATGGGTATTATGATTATTAGAAATCAACTTGATGCTTGAATATACTTTTTAGGTGTCGTTCCAAATTTCTTTTTAAACGCTGCAATAAAATGGCTTGCGGTGCTATACCCTACTTTAAGTCCGACCTCATTAACGTTATGATTGCCTGATTCTAAAAGTTTTCTGGCGACTTCCATTTTATAATCAAACAAAAAACCATAAACCGTATCTCCATAAATCTGTTTAAACCCTTCCTTAAGCTTCTTTAAACTTAAACCAATGGTTTCTGAAAGCTCTTGCAAGGTTGGTGGCTCAGCCATATTAGCAATGATGATATCTTTTGCTTTTTTAAGTTTAGCTACGTTGACCTCATCTACCAAAAACGGACATTGCTCTATATCTGCATCTTCATTTCTATTAAAATACAAGCTCAATAGTTCATACACCTTAGCTTTAAAGTAAAGTGGCTTTATCGTTTGATTGAGATTAAAACTTATGATCTGGTTTAAGACTACAGCCATTGAAGGGTTAATAGTGCCGTCGGTGTAGTATTTTTTGTTTTTATTCTCATCAGACAAAAAGGTGACATAATTAGCATCTTGTGAAAATAAGCTATGAAACTTTTTTATAGACATTACAAAAGACACCAACCATGAGTTGGGTTGCAATTCTAAGTGTATGGGCAAATCGCGTTG
>JAGQZO010000225.1:7376-8192 GCA_020435515.1 Winogradskyella sp.
AGAATTTCAATAGTATTGTTGTCGTTCTTGTGGGTTAGTACAAAAAAACCATCTTCAATAAACGTTTCATCAAAAGTACTTCTAGCGATACTTTTAGAAGTTGTTTTCTCTGTTTCCATTTTCTTGTTATTTAGATTCGTTCTAAACAAAAGTGAGTAAAACCCTTGTTTTTACTGTAAAAATATGACAAAAATCATGTTTTATTAAAAAATAAACCTAAAAAACCACAAACGACACTTTAAGTTCTTTTAGCGTTATTTTTTTTGTGGTATCAAATATAAATTTGCTCTGTTAATTCCCGAGTCAGGTAAACGAGCGAATGCAACACCAGAAAAACACATATTTTTATGCCATAGGCCTTAGCTATCAAAAAGCTGATGCAGAAGTGCGTGGTCATTTTAGTTTAAGTGATACTGCTAAGCAAAATTTGCTTGCAGAAGCCAAACATAATGGCATAGAAAGTCTTATTGTTATTTCTACCTGCAATCGTACCGAGCTTTATGGTTTTGCGGAGCACCCTTACCAATTAATTCATTTACTTTGTGAAAACACCAAAGGCACTGTTGAAGAGTTTCAAGACGTTGCTTACATTCATAAAGGCAAAAATGCTATAAGTCACCTGTTTAGGGTTGGCTCTGGTTTAGATAGTCAGATTCTTGGTGATTTTGAAATTATAAGCCAATTAAAATTTGCAGCAAGAGCTTCAAAAAAAGAAGGCTTATTAAATTCGTTTACAGAGCGTCTCATCAATTCGGTTATTCAGGCTAGTAAGCGCATTAAAAATGAAACTGAATTATCATCTGGCGCAACATCAGT
>JAGQZO010000226.1 GCA_020435515.1 Winogradskyella sp.
GAAGAAATTTTGTCTGAAAGACCACGAATTGAAAAAATTGCAATAAAGGATGTAAAATTAAGAACCTTCATTACTGAAGATAGCAGTAGAGATGATTTGGTTGCTCACGTTTATGATGTAACTTATGGTGTTATAAAACCAACGGATAACTTGGTGATTATAGACGATAGTATTGTAAGAGGCACTACTCTAAAGAAGAGCATTATAAAAATGATGGATAGGTTAAATCCTAAAAAAATCATTGTAGTCTCTTCTGCACCACAGATTCGATACCCAGATTGTTATGGTATCGATATGGCTAATCTTGAAAGCTTGGTGGCCTTTAGAGCCGCATTAGAATTGTTAAAAGACAACAATCAGTATCACATTGTTGATGAAGTTTATGATAAATGTTTAAAGCAAGTAGACCTTAAAGACAAAAATGTAGTAAACCATGTTAAAGAGATTTATAACAATTTTACTGATGATGAAATCTCAGATAAAATAGCTCAATTATTGAGCGATGAATCTGTCAACGCGGAAGTGAAGATTATCTTTCAACCGGTTGAAAATTTACATAAAGCTTGTCCTAAAAACTTAGGCGATTGGTATTTTACAGGCAATTATCCAACAGATGGCGGTAATAGAGTGGTGAATAGGGCTTTTATAAATTTCTATGAAGGCAATAAAGAACGAGCTTACTAATCACCACAAAAAATGGCTTTTAATCCGAAAAAATATGTATTTTATCGATGAAAAATGCTTTTCGTCTAATATATGTCCCTGTTTTAACAAATTAAAATTACATTGGTATCACCATAACATAAGTAGGTTAAGTTCATGGTAGATTTGGGGCAAAAAAAGGTGAACAGTGTTCACCTTTTTTTATGATCTTTATTAAAGTATCTCTTTAACTTACCTAACCTACTCCAGCCTTCTTTTTTAATCTTAATTTTGCGCAATAACCGTAGTATCCACGCTTAGACTAATATATAGGTCGTTTATCCGAAAAATTTAAATATTAAATTATTGTAAACTTATATTTGACTCACCATAACATAAGTAGGTTAAGTTTATGGTAGATTTGGGGCAAAAAAGGTGAACTTCCTGTTCACCTTTTTTCATTTTTAATTCTCAAAGAAATTTAAATTTCTAAATTTATTTCATAAAAAAAGCCAGACGTTTTCAGTCTGGCTTCTTTGCTTTATTAAGTTTAAGTTATTTTGCTTCAGCATAACGACGCTCTACCTCGTTCCAATTAATAACCTTAAAGAAAGCGTCAATATAATCTGGTCTTCTATTTTGGTAGTTTAAGTAATAAGCATGTTCCCATACATCTAACCCTAAGATTGGCGTACCACCACAACTAACTCCTGGCATCAATGGGTTGTCTTGATTTGGTGTAGAGCAAACCTCAACTTTACCCCCTTTGTGTACACACAACCAAGCCCATCCCGATCCAAATTGAGTAGCAGCCGCATTAGAAAAAGCATCAACAAAAGCATCCTTAGAACCAAACTCTGCTTCAA
>JAGQZO010000227.1 GCA_020435515.1 Winogradskyella sp.
CCACTTCCATTGGCTCAATAGCTTCCAATCTTGCCTTTTTAGCAATACGATCTTCACCTTCATCGGCATCATTTTCTAAATGACCAGCATCAGTAATATTTCTTACATACCTTATTTTATAACCCAAATGTTTTAAATATCTGAATATAACATCAAAAGACATGAAGGTTCTTACATTACCTAAGTGTACGTTGTTATATACCGTTGGACCACACACATACATACCAACATAGCCATCGTTAATAGGTTTAAAGACCTCTTTTTCGCCAGATAATGAGTTGTATATTTTTATAGTTTGGGTATCGTATAAAGGCATGCTGTAAAATTCAAAAATGTTTAAACAAAGCTAAAGAACAAAGTAAGAGGAAACAATTAAAATTTTGTGTCTAATTGAATGTAATCAAGGAATTCTCTACGTGTTTCCTTTTCTTTAAACTTTCCACCAAATTCAGAAGTTACTGTGCTACTTTCAATGTCTCTTATGCCGCGAGAGTTGACACACAAATGTTTGGCGTCAATAACACAGGCAACATCGTCTGTATTTAACACCTTTTGAAGTTCTTTTACAATTTGTATAGTAAGACGTTCTTGTACTTGAGGACGTTTTGCATAATAGTCAACAATTCTATTCATTTTAGAAAGTCCTACCACTGTACCATTAGAAATGTAAGCCACATGAGCTTTTCCTACTATAGGTAATAAGTGATGCTCGCAAGTAGAATAAACCGTAATGTTTTTTTCTACAAGCATCTCTCCATACTTATATTTATTTTCAAATGTAGAAGCACTTGGTTTTTTATTAGGGTCTAAACCGCCAAATATTTCGTTTACGAACATTTTTGCTACACGGTTTGGTGTGCCTTTTAGACTATCATCAGTAAGATCAAGGCCTAAAGTCTCCATGATGTGCTTTACATCATCTTTAATAAGATCGATTTTCTCTTCTTTTGATAATTCAAAAGCATCATCCCTCATTGGAGTGTCACTCGATGAACCAATGTGGTTATCGCCCAAAGCATCTATATCGTTAAAATCGTTGTCGATTTTCATAGTTAAATAATTATTAATCAATCTCTAAAAAGAAGTTGCAAAGATAAGTAATAAAAATAGGATGATAAAGGTAGGAGTTTTACAATTATGCTTGTTATATACTTAAAACCGTTAAAATGTTAATATCATTGACGAATTAACAAAGGTTTTTATAAAATTTTCTTAATTTTCCAAACTTTAAAATAAGGTTAAGCTATGAAAAAATTTCTTACAATTTTCATTTTAATACTTTTACCGCTTTGTTCATTTGGGCAAGAGAAAAGTAATAAAGTTCCGTTAAAAGTTATTGAGTTTAAAGACAATGTGGATTTACCATTAACAGCTAAAGAGAGGCTTCAGATTAATGAAGTTTATGGTAAATATGCTGAAAAATATGTTTACAGTAATACATTTCGTTTAAAGAGTATAAAGGATATATTGAGAAATAGAGTGGTTATTGAATATATCTCTAAAGAAAGTGATAAAAAAGACTGCCAAAAATTATCAGAAATTCCTCTCTTGAATAGTTTTGTTTCAGATTTAGAAAGAGATAAAACCTTTGACCCAAAAAACTTTAATCCTTTAAAATATAATTTCACTTTTCATTCTAGAGGTGATACAATGTATCAGGTAGATAATACCAATTATTTCATAACCATAAAGTCTCAATATCACTAAAAAAATTTACAAAATGAAGTATTTATTAACTTTAATAACAGTAGTATTTTCATCGGTATTGATTGCTCAAGATGTTAATATGCAGAATGGGACAGTTAGCCAATGTGGTGGAGTTTTTTATGACTCTGGAGGTGAGTTTGGGAATTATGGAAATGATGAAAGTTTTGTGTTAACCATTTGCCCAGAGAACCCAGGGCAAAGAGTACAATTAGATTTTACTGAGTTTAACACACAGTTAAACGCAGATGTAATGACCATTTACAATGGGGACTCAACCGCTGCAGATGCTTTTGGTACATTTTCTGGAGTTGCTTCACCGGGTTTTGTTGCTGCAACTGAAGAAAATACAGGAGGTTGTTTAACCATTGAATTTGTTTCTAATGGTTCTGCTAACGGAAGTGGTTGGGCAGCAAATATTTCATGCCGTACACCGTGTCAGGTTATAACCTCTCAAATAGACACATCTACACCTGCACCTAATGGTGATGGCTACATAAGAGTATGTCCCAACGAAGAAATTACACTAGTAGGTAGTGGTAATTTTGAAGTGGATGGTACCGGTGCAACTTATGAGTGGGATTTAGGAGATGGTAATACACTTACAGGTCAAACAGCAGTTTTTTCTTATCCAGATCCTGGTGTATATATAGTAAATTTAAATATTAGAGATACTAATACATCAATAGATCCTGAGGGGTGTCCTAATACCAATCTTATTAATCAGGTTATTCAGGTAGGCACTGAACCAGACTTTACAGGTACAAGTGCTGCTGAAACTACAATTTGTTATGGTGATAGTACAGATATAACAGGAGTTGTTAATTCTGTTCCATTTATAAATGATTGTACACCACCAGTTAGTGGTACAACATTTTTACCAGATGGCTCGGGAGCTCAATACGAAACTTGTATTACTGTAGATTGTTTTGACTCTGCACAGACATTAACTGACCCAAATCAATTAATTGAAGTCTGTGTTAATATTGAGCATTCCTACTCTGGGGATTTAGATATTTTTATTCAAAGTCCAAACGGACAGGAAATTCGATTGTTTGATCAAGCAGGTGGCGGTACTTATTTTGGTGGCGCTAACGACGATAACTCAAATACACCAGGTACTGGCGAGCAATATTGTTTTTCTATGAGTGCTTCAGTGTTGTTAGAAGATGCACCAACTGAGATAAATGGTACAAACCCACCAAACAACTCTTGGGTACCAGGTACTTATTTGCCTTTTGAAAGTTTTAATGGTTTAGTAGGAAGTCCTTTGAATGGCGATTGGTGTATTAGAGTTGTAGATAACTTATCAATTGACAATGGTTATATTTTTGAATGGTTTTTAAATTTTGACCCTAACATTCAACCGCCAGAGTTGTCGTTTACTCCAGTTATTACATCAGAGGCATGGGATGCAGACCCTACAATTACTAACACAAATGGAAATATTATTACTGTGACTCCACCTGATGCAGGACAATACTGTTATACCTACAGAGCTATGGACGACTTTGGTTGTGAGTATACAGAAGAAGTATGTATAGATGTATTACCAGAAATAGTAACTGAAGCACCAAATAATTTATTTATTTGTGACACAGGTGTTCCACCTTACATATTCGATTTAGAAACTAATACCACAGTTGTTTTAGCAAGTGCTACTAATGTTACTGACTTGGTGGTTACATATCATAATTCAATGGCAGATGCAGATGCAGACGTTGGAGCAATTGCAGGTTTAAATAATTATTCGGGTACAGATGGTGAAGTTATTTATATAAGAGTTGAATATTTAGAATCTGGTTGTTATGAAGTTTTACCATTTACATTAAATGTAGCTGGCCAACCAGATATTAATCCAGTTCCTGATTTAGAGTTATGTGATGATATTTCTAATGATGGCGTGGAAGAATTTGATCTTAGTACCCAAACCTTTGGAATTTTGGGTGCACAAGCTGCTACAGATTTTAATGTGACCTACCATTTAAGTTTTGCCGAAGCTGATGCAGGTACAGGTGCTTTACCAAATTTGTACACAAATGTTAATAACCCAGAGCCAATATATGTGAGAGTAGAAAGTGTTGGAGATTCTAATTGCTACAATGCTTCGGTCAACCCAGTGTTTAACCTCATAGTTAACCCAAGGGACGACGCTTCTTTTGATATTACACCAACTTGTGATGGTGCGACTATAAGTAATGTTGCTACACCAGGAGGTACCTTTACGTTTAATCCTGCACCAACAGATACTGCTGTAATCAATCCAACCACTGGTGAAGTCACTGGTGGAACTTCTGGTACCACATATACTATAGAATATACTACAACGGGTATATGCCCATCAACAAGCGCTCAATCCTTTGATGTAATAGTTGAGGATGATTCTTCATTTACATTAACACCAACTTGTGATGGAGGTATAGCCACGATTACAGGAGATGTAGGCGGGATATTTAGTTTTGATGTTCCACCAATAGATACGGCTGTTATCGACCCTAATACAGGGGAAGTCACGAATGCCACACCTGGTGCTTCGTACGGAATTGTATATATGACTTCAGGAGCTTGTCCTTCTTCAAGTACGCAAACTTTAACAGTTTTAACTTTAGATGATCCAAGTTTTACGATGACAGCAACTTGTGATGGTGCAACAGCTACAATTACAGGAGATGCTGGAGGTATTTTTAATTTTAATCCTTCTCCTACAGATACGGCTGTAATTGATATTAATACAGGAACAATTACAAATGGTGTATCCGGTACAACCTATTCTGTTGAATATACTACAACTGGTGATTGTCCTCAATCATCTATAGAATCTGTAACGGTCTTAGATGCTGATGATGCCTCATTTATAGTAACTCCTACATGTGATGGTGGAACAGTAACTATCACTGGGACTCTAGGTGGAACATTTAGCTTTGATACACCACCAACAGATACAGCTGTTATTGATATAAACACGGGTACAGTGACAAACGGTACATCAGGTGCTTCCTATGGAATTGTTTATACAACTTCTGGTGTTTGTTCAGAGACACAGACAGTTTCGTTTAATGTACTTCCTCTTGATGATGCCACATTCACAGTAGATCCTACTTGTGATGGAGGTATACCAACAGTAACTGGAACTATGGGAGGAACATTTACTTTTAATATTCCACCTACTGATACAGCTGTTATTGATATGAATACAGGTGTAGTTTCAAATGGTACACCAGGCGAAACCTACACTATTGAATATTTAACTTCCGGAGCATGTCCAAATAGTAGTGTTGTAGAGTTTACTGCACATCCATTACCAGCCTTGGTAGCTCCAACGCCACTAGAAGTATGCGACGACGGCACGCCGG
>JAGQZO010000228.1:0-6155 GCA_020435515.1 Winogradskyella sp.
ACAGGTGTAGCATCTAATCGTGTAACGGAACTATTAAAAAAGTTTGCCACTGGACGATCAGCTGTAGATAAACTAACACCATTTAATCGTAGTCTGTCTCCTAAAATTGGACTATCACCTTCAAGTGTAGCAAAAGCGAAATTTGCTCTTACAGGAGCAGGAGCAGGCACTGTTCTAAAACCACTTACAGGAATATCTAAGTTTGGATTTCCACCAGGAACACTGATAGCACTAAATCCATCAAAACTAGTAATAGATTTACCAGGAAGCGTTGGGTCTTCATAAACTATGAAAAGCGACCATCCTGCAGATTGACCTGTACCATTATATGGGTTAAAATTTGCTGTTTCTCCAACACCAGACGATACATTTGCAACTGTATACGTTCCAAGATCTGCTCCTGAACCAAAACTCGTTACAAAACCTGTAACATCTGCAAAACATGCATACGAGAAACTATCGCCACCATCTATAGTTGTTCCATTGGCATCAAAAATCACAGTACCAGTGACATCAATGTATCCACCAGAAGGACCTTTTAATCTTACATCCGTAATAGGTTCGTTACCAGGATTAACGGCTCCCCAATACAAGCCTGCATAAATAATCTGATAGCAATTAGGATTTGGTATTTCTAAATCTGCACTAGACGAACTAAACGTTGATGGATCACCATCAATGTCTATATATTGCATATCGACATTATGGTTGTAAACACTTCCATCGTTGAACGGATCGTTATTAGGTCCCAAAATATTATTCCCAATTAATACTATGTCTCCTTTTAAATCCTGATTAAATCTTGGTGTGAATGGCACATAATTTTGTGCATAACTGACCATGCCAAAGCATAGTACTAGTATGACTATTAATGCTCTTGAAAAAGTAGGTTTTTTCATGATACTTGGTTTTAATTCCTCACTCATACTTGGGGCAAAGCACTTATGAAGAATGGCTTAACTTATTAATTTTCTATTTTCACGAGGGACATTTTTACATTATATGGTCTATTTCCTTTATCTTCCATAGCCTTGTTGGCTGCGCTAATACTATCAAACTTACTGTAGTAAATGTAGTATTTACTTGTGTTGAAATCGTAAAAGAAATCTACATTAGCACGACCTGAAGCTACAACTTTGGTTAAAAATTCGTTTCTCTTATTTATATCACTATGCACAGCAATGATTAGGTAGTAACCACTTTCTGTGTTTTTTACATTCTTTAAAATCTGAATATTTTCACTTTGCTCTTGTCCGAAGTCAAAATCATCAGAGGTGTAAGGTGTTTCCGCCGGTTTGGTTGTTCGTTTTATGTTTTGAAGCATAGCTCTGTCTTGGGCATATCTATCTTGCTCATTATCGTATGCGGCACGTTTAATACGTCTTCTCTTCTCAAATTCGGTAGCTTCCTTGATTAATTCTAATCTATTGTCTAACTGAATTCTCAATGTTTTGGCTTCTGCCTGTTTAAGTTTTAAATCTTCTATTTTCTTTCTGTAGAATAAGTTGACTTCATCAAGCTTAGTAGTTTTATATCGTTCTTCATAAAGTGAATTTAAAGAATCTATTTTCTCGGTTTGTGATTCAATAACAGCATCTAAATCAGATTTTATGGCATTTAGCTTATTGTTTTCTTCGGTTACACTTTTAAATGGTTTTGGTTGTACAGCAATACCTTGATCGCTTAGATCATTTTCCTCTTTTAAATCTTTTAAGTCTTCGTCTTTAATATTTACTATTCTTTCAAACTCCTCCAAGAGTGTATTTTGCTGCTCACTAGATGATTCTGCATCCTTAGTAAGAGAAGCTATGGTCTTACCTATGTCATCTTTTGGGGTTTCTGCCAATTCTTGTTTGGCCTTTTCATTAGCTTCTTCTTGCGCAATTCTGTCTGCTTCTTCTTTAGCTTGTTTTTCGGCAAGTTGTTGTGCTTTAGCTTCGGCTTCTTCTTTGGCCTTTTGTTCTGCTAATTGTTTTACTCTGGCTTCTTCCTCAGCCTGTTCTTTAGAACGTGCTTCAGCTAGTTCCTTTTCTCGTTTATAAATTTCTTCTTTAGCTTTCTGCTCGGCTAGTGCTATAGCCTCAGCCTCTTCTTGTGCTTTTTTGGCCGCTTCCTCCTTAGCCTTTTGTTCGGCTAGTAAGCGTGCTTTTTCCGCAGCTTCCTCACGTGCTTTCTGCTCGGCAAGTTGTTGTGCCTTGGCTTTAGCTTCAGCCTCCTCTTTGGCTTTTTGTTCTGCTAATACTCTTGCTTTTGCCTCAGCCTCTTCTTGAGCTTTTCTTTGTGCTTCTTCCTTAGCTTGTTGTTCGGCTAACAATCTGGCTCTTTCTGCGGCTTCTTCACGAGCAAGTTTCTCTTTAGCCTCACGCTCTGCTTTTTCTTGAGCAAGTTGTTTTGCCTTCTCTTGTGCTTCAGCAAGCGCATTAGCTTCGGCTTCCTTCTTAGCTAGTTCTTCAGCTTCTTTATCTAATTGGGCTTGTACTCTTCGCTCTGCGGCACGTTCTCTTATAGCTGCTAATTCTTCTTCTGAAGCTTCAACGATAGGCTTGTTGCGTTTTTTGGTGAATAAACCGCTTACTACTTCATCACCACTGTAGGTGTACTTCTTTTTAGTAATGAATCTATAAGCCAATGTAACTTCATGAGAGGCTCCAAATTCAACCAACTCACCAATAGATTTTTCGATGTTATATTCTAGGGCGATATTCTTTGTCACATTTAGCCCTAACCCACCTGAAACACCAAAACGGTTGTTATATCCAATCTGAAACCATAATCCTTTTGGAACGCTAAGAGTGGCTAAACCTGATATTATAGTT
Source organism: Winogradskyella sp. (assembly GCA_020435515.1). Lineage (GTDB taxonomy): Bacteria > Bacteroidota > Bacteroidia > Flavobacteriales > Flavobacteriaceae > Winogradskyella. The sequence continues at coordinate 2,817 of JAGQZO010000228.1, forward strand.
TCGTCCTTTCTAAATTCAGACATTAGGATTCCTGAGAACTTGGTATCCTCAAAAAAGCCACGACCATCAAAAAAACCTGTGTGCATCACATGAGCTTGTATGCCTTGTTTTGGATCGTCTTCAATCATGGCGGATGTTTCTACATTATACAATACCAAGTTGTTTATTGAAATACCAAAATCTAAAAATTCAGTTCCATAATTAATACCAGGATTTATAGTAAACAAAAAGTTTTCAGGGACATTCTGTAGAGATGGATCATCAAAATTTGTAACAATATTAGAGGTGTTTACGCCACTTTTATAGGCAGCTGCATTAAGTCCGAAGGTTAAGTTGCTGTTTGTGTTTAATTTAACGTTATATGCAAAGTTTAATAAACCACCAAATGTAGTTAAGACCCCATAGTTTTGCTGAAATGCAGCAACACCAGCACCAATATTCTCAGAAAAACGACCAGAGTAACTTCCTAAAAACATTTCTGGAGCATTATCAAACTGAACCCACTGTCTTTTATTATTAAAACTAATGTATTTATTCTGTTCTCTAACAAAAGTGAACGTAGGGTTGATGTTGTAACGGTTAAAAACCAAAGAGTTTCTTATTGGTAAATCAAAAGAAACAACTCCATCATCTTGTTGAGAAAATGCCATTTGCATGGTTAGGGTCAATATGAATAGTATCAATAGATGTGTTTTCATGCTACTTGACTATAGTTATTGATCCTTTTTTTACGTTGCCTTCTACTGGCGTTATGATATAGTAGAAAACTTGGTTGACACTAGTAAGATTTAAATAATCTTCTGGCCAATTATTTTGATAATCTAAGGTTTGAAAAACAACTTTGCCCTGTTCGTTGAGAATCACAACCTCGGTATTTGTTCCGGTTGTGTATTGTAATGGAATGACCCAAGTATCGTTTATTAAATCTCCGTTTGGGCTGATAACATTTGGTATGTTTGGTACATCTGGAAACGGTTCAAGACCACGATCTACAACAAATTCGTATGTTCTAGAGCCATTGCATCCTGCGGTTTCTGAGATCACAACTTTATAATCACCCAATTCAGTAACATCATAAGAATCTTCTGTAGCACCTACAATGATTTCATCATTAAAATACCATGTAAACTCAGGGCTAATAGCATCGGTAGTCACTTCTACAGTTAATATTTCATCTTCTAAAATCTGGTTAACCTCGTCAACATTGATGTCACTATTAAAAAGCTCACTCACTAAATCAATAGTACCAAAAGCAGAACACTCTCCTAAATCTACCTGAACTGAAAACGTACCAGACTCATCGGTTTGGTACATTTGATTGGTTGCATTTGGAATTTCAACTCCATCTTTAAACCATTGATAACTATTACCTCCTACAGCAGTTAGGGTAGTTAGCCCTTGTTCTGGACAGTACGGATTTCCTAAGCTAGACGCAATGGTCACATCAGCTTCACCAGAAGTACTCACTTCACTTATAGTAACTCGGTTTGAAAATGAGTTGGATGTACACGTTCCATAATTGGTTTCTACAAAATAGGTTCCTTCTTCATCAACCAATAGGGAAGACCCTTCAGCAACAAAAACAGAAGTTGTAGGGCCTGTTTCCTTATACCAATTATAGGTTAAAGTAGGGTAGTTGAGTGGCGAATCGTTATTTCCTGTTCCAGGATTATCTATGGTTAACAAGTAACTTCCACCTGTACAATATGCACCTGTTGATACTAAATTATTAATTGTAAAAGGTGAATCCTGAAGCTTGTAATATGCTGCAAAAGCAACTGAAGGTGTACTTGTAGCAACTGGTGCACTACTTTTTATTCTGATTCTGTAATTTTCACCTGCAGTAGTTTCAGGAATTGAGAAATCTACAGTTGCAGGTGAGGTTGTAATCCACCCAGGTGAAGATGTATAAATAACTTCGGCGTTTGAAAAACTTCCATCAGCATCAGATAATTCAATTGTAAACTGATTTGAAGCATTTAAACCTGTTGTTGGAGAAAATACAAATGTAGCGCTATAAGTATTAAAAGAATCACTAGCACAAGCCTGACTAAAACCTAGGTTAGGTTGCCCAATAACTATCTGCGCTTCAATTGTTTCTTGTAAAAATAAAGCAACAACGAGGCAGAGGGAGATAAGCAGTTTATTTAGTTTAGTTTGAGGCATATGCTTATTGTAATTTTTAATCTATAGGCTTAGGTATTAAGATGTTAATCAATAATTAATTGTTGAGAATTAATCGTCATCATCATCATCTATAAAATCATTTGAGGCAATTATTCTATTTACTTGTAATCTAAAGTCAGGAGTTCTGGCATCTGAAGCTGCAATAAAAGTTTCTTTATCCGAACCTTTTGCATAAAGATTACTGAAGGCTCTACTACCATACCAGCTTTCTAAATCATCATTATTAGAATATCCTTTTCTATATATGTTCCCTTTACAATTATTGAAGTAGGTTCTAGTAAACTGGACTTTTTCAAGATTTTCGTTATTAAGCTTTATTTTATCATCCAAAATCACAGCAGGATAGAAGCCTGAAATTACACTCTTATTAATAGCAAAAGATGTATCGGCACCGACATAAATAGCTTCTTGTACAAGACCAACCTGTATGTCTGATTTAATATCATCTGAAACATTAACCAAGGTTAAGTTTTCTGCATTTACAAATGTTTGACGCTTAGAGGTATCGGATTCTTCTTTGTTGTCATAAGATTTAATAACCATGCATCTAGACCCATTTGCACTAGATACATAAGGTGATCTTATGGCTAAGGAATTGATTAGCTGACAATGCGTACCAAAATTAAACTCGTAATCATTGCTTTTAGAACGGTAAGACACTAATTTCTCTAAAATTACAGAACCACCAAGAATATTAAACGAGTTACCTGCACAATAGCTTACCATTACATTTTCTATAATAGTCTTATTGCCAACACCAGCTAAAGTAAGGGCATTGAAATAACCAAAATCTTTTGTTCGCTTTCCTGCAAATTCAATCCTTACATATTTTAATTCACCAGAATCGCTTCCTGTATTAGTTCCACCATAAGCAATATGCTCGGTAGAGGAAGGTTTCAGTCCGTAATTAAGAGAGGCTAATTGCCCATATGTATTAAGATGTGAATCACCTAAAAGAAATATGCCTCCCCAATCTCCAGCTTTTTTACTATCTCTACTTGATGTAAAAACTATTGGATCGGTTTGGGTACCTTTTGCAATTAGTTTAGCCCCTTTACTTATGATTAATGAAGCCTTAGAATCGTAATCTCCAAGGATTTTAGTTCCTGGCTCAATGGTTAATGTGGCACTGTCGGTTACAAACACATCACC
>JAGQZO010000228.1:6238-8739 GCA_020435515.1 Winogradskyella sp.
TCTGATTGGCTGGGTTTAAACTCAGTCCATGAATTCAACCAATTATCATAGCCAATTATTCCTTTTTCCTGTTGTGCAAAACAGTTGCTTAACACTAATAGAAAAATAAGCGCGGTTTGAATAAAATTTTTCATAGTAGTTAAATTTATTAATTTGGGTTTTAAAGTAATTTTTCAACTAATTGCCTCAAACATAACAATTAATCCTATGAAATACAAGAAAATATCGTTGAAATACATAAATTTTATATAATATTATTATTTTTCTTACAAAATTGATGTTTTTAAGCACATTAAGTCTGAAATAATTAACTAATTGAATATCAATAAATTGATATAAAAATGCAGAAAATAAAAAACCTCGCAATTTTGCGAGGTTAAAAACATGAAATTGATTATAGACTAATCCTCTTTGAAATCGTTGTATGTGTGTAATGCTTTTAAAGTAGATTCGTAAAATAAAATCGCTGCTATAAGATCATTAGTATCTGAATAGGGTAGAATTTTAGTCTGAAATTCTACAGTACTTTCAAAATAATCATTGGAAGCTTCTTTGTTATCTTCTAAAGCCTTTTTATTTTCCTTGGTTTCAGGAATACCTAATGACTTCATTGTAACACCAGGTTTAGTTGCAAAGGCAATATTTGGTAATATATTTACAATAACTTCTATACGTTCTATATATAGTGTTAATAATTCACCTTTAGTCATTTCGTCTAATTGTTCTCTACTGTGGTATTTAGAGATGTTTACTTTACCACTGATAATACTAACTGAGTTATCATCCTTCTTTTTAGTAGCTGAATCTTGGGCGTTGCCAAAACCTATTGTAAGGAAAAATAGAGCACTAAATAAAGTAAGTTTTGTTTTCATATTTATAGTTTTGATTTGGACTAACAGTGACAAATCTATACAAAATAATCACAAAAACAACTAATTTCAGCCTTTTTTCTTGAAAAAATTTTAACACTTTAAATGCATATTTCATGGATAAACTGCGTATTTACTGGATTAAGTGCATATTTTACCGACAAAATACACAGTCTAAATTTAACACTTTACAACACGAATATTGATTGAAAAAAAGACGATTTTTTACGTTTTCTTTCAAAATGCTTATCGAGAATTATAAATCTGTTATCAGAAAAAACACTCTCAATCACATGAAAATTTTGATGTATTTCATCGTTGATTTATGCATTTATTTGCACTTTATCGCAAAATTATTGCAATCACATGATTTTTAAGGTACTACAAATATTTTGAAGCAAATTTGACGGAACCCAAATCATTATTCGTCATGAAAAATCTAATCGCAACCTTTTGTTTGATTTGTTTTTACAGTGCAATAAATCCTAGCTATGCACAAGAAAGCCCAATTTACGATAGGGCAGAGGACCAGTTGACTAACACAGATACCATTCCAGATTTTAGATCTAAAACCAATAAGTTAAAATTGACAGGTGTTATCTATCAAAGTGATGGTGTAACTCCTGCAAAGGATGTTATTCTTTTTATCGAACAACCAGATGAGGATGGTGATTTCGATTTAAGAAATGCTGGTGACCAACGCTATGTATTTCACAGAAGTTGGGTTAAAACAGATGCTGATGGTAGATATACTTTCTACACATTTATACCAGGAAACGACAGACGTTACAACCAAATGCAGCAGATATTTCCAATTATTAAAGAGACATCTAAGGAAGAAGTGCAACTTGAATCATTATTATTTGAAGAGGATCCTCTGTTAACTAAGCGTTGTAGAAAACGCCTAGAAAAGAAAGGAAATACTGCAAGAATTTTAACCACTAAGAAAGAAGACGGCATTTTAGTTGCCACAAAAGATATCGTATTGTCTGATGATACTGAACCGATAAAGTAATCAACAAACAATTATAACCGCAAAAGCCTTGGATTCTATATTCAAGGCTTTTTTTATGTCATCAAAAAATTCATATCTTTAACCATCCCTTAATTAATTTCCTTGTTATTCATTTCGTTGGCCTCATAGATATACCAAGAACTAGGTATGTGTTTGTATGTAAATGATAAATACTTTTAACAAAAAATATAATTATGGAAACTATTGAAATTATAGCAGGAGAGCATGTAAAGCTCAATGTTAAAATCAGTTCTGATGCTAATGCAGGATCCAACGTAAGTCTTAACGATAAGGTTGTAAAAAAGAGCATTACCAATAACTTTAATGTGGACTTAGGCGAAATAGAACAAATAGATGACAATACCTTATCTGTTGTTTCTAACTTTTTTGTGCTTGGAGGCAATATAGATGCCATTATAGCCACTACGCATGTTATCAATACAATATCATCAGAAACAAGCGCTGTAGAAATTACTTCCGAAAAAGTAAAAATAAGTCCTGTGCTGTTTATGGCCTACATTGTTGTAAAATTTAAAAAAGTATAAGATGAAGAAGTTATTATGTCTTACCGCAATAGTAGTAAATTCAGTTTCTATGGCGCAGAATGTAGACTTAAG
>JAGQZO010000228.1:8819-11668 GCA_020435515.1 Winogradskyella sp.
AATTTTAAAGCTTTGGCACTGCATGCCTTGGATAACTTTGGAGAAAGCTTTTCAATAGAGGCTACACCATATTTCTTAATTAACCAAGAAAGTAAAAACCGTACCTACCAAAAGTATATTGGTGTTATGAAAGATGACTCAGGTGAACTTAAGCAGAACCCTTTTAGTGGTTTAAAAACCACAACCATTTCATTGGCTTATGTAGATAAGGAGTTTAGTGGACTTATAGATGAGCGTAAAACCTATTCAATAGGTGCAAGGACAACATTGCTGCGTTTCTATAACAAGGATAAGGTACATAAAAACACAGAGGCAATGGCAACTGCTTTATCTAATATAGTAGTACCGCAAAGTGTGTTGATAGAAGGTGAGGAGGCTATTCAGAACTATTATAATGAAAAGCAAGACGAAATCAATGCACTATTAAAACCGTTTGAAAAAACCATAAAGCCCATTTTTAGATTGGATGTTGCGGCAGGCTACAGCACCATGTTTAAAGAAAACTCAATTTCTTCTGGTACAGCAGATAGAATAGGGGCTTGGCTAACCTCTGAGACGAGTCTCATTTTAAACGAAGGTAGTGATGCTAAGACCAATAACTACTTTAATTTGTTTGTAACAGCTCGGTATGTTGAAGATGGCTTTAATATGAATGCCAACGATGATTTTTTTACAACGTATTACCGTGATTTTGGAGGTAAAATAGATTTTGAATTTGGTAAACTCACCTTTGGTTATGAGTATATTTCAAGAAATGGCACATTTAATAGTGAACGATCTGTTGGTAATATAATGTATAGCATTAATAAGGACATTAGTATATCTGGTGGTTTTGGTAAGGATTTTTCGGTTACTGATGATAACCTATTGACCATATTTGGTATTCATTGGGGACTGAACACCGGAAACAGTAAAGTAAAATTATAAAACTAGTCTTAAAACTCTGTCGCTTAATCTACAACAAACGCTCAGCAACTTCTAGCCAATTATAGACTCTAGTATAATCTGTTTCGTGTTGGTTGTGAGGTGAGTTGAATAGTAAGGTGTCACCAGCAAAGCGCTCTAGGTTGTAACTACGATCATCTATAAGCAGATCACCATGAAGTATGAACTTATGGCCACACATAATGCGATGTTGCCAAGTGATAAATGGCATGTGTTCATCCAACCAGTCGCTTTTTTCTTTTAAAGAGTTAGGAAACTGGGTCGCAGCCGTAGCGATATAAACGTTATGTTTGTTGCACAGCGCTTCCATAACTTGAATACTATCTTTAATGGGTTTTAGATCCCTGAAAAACCCTTTTTGGTGGGCATGCTGCCAAATACTTTCCTGATGAATTTCTGGGACGTTTTGCCATACTTCGCCAGATTCTATATGTGCTAGAGAGAGTTCTTGTTTGTGTTCTTTATTATATAGTTCAATATGCTTACCGTAGGTGTCGGCAAGTACGTCATCCATATCTACAAATATTGTAAGCATTGTTGTTTTTTTACAAAGCAAACTATTATATAAAGTGCTGGCAAGTGTTTTAAGGAAACTTTATAAAGATTTAATGGTTAGGTAAGCTAGATTTAATAAAACCATAAGTGTTTTTTAATCTTTGATATAGAGGAAGGGTTTATATTTACTATTTTACATAATGTAAATTATAGGACAATTATGTATTTTGGTTGTTTAGGTGTTATGCTGAGTGTATATGGTTTATTTTACTCCTTGTGGTGTGCTGTGCTATTGACCCGAGTTTGATGCGTGGTTTATCCGAAGTACACCCGAATGAGATCTGGATTAGACCCGAAGTATATACGGGTGAACCTATTGATTGGTGTTGTGATGTTGTGGTTGTTTTATAAATGGTTCTCGATACGTTTTATTCTTATGCTTCGAATAAAACACTTGAACTGACGGCTTGGCTTGTGTTTTATTTTATATGTTCATTTTGTCTTGATACACTACTGAATTTAAAACACAGTTTTAAATGAAAGTATAATGCGTAGCATAACCAAAAAATCAAAACGATTTATAGGAAGTTGCAAAGCACCATTCGCTAATGATTGTTTATAATTCTTATTCATTGTTGTGTATTCTTTCAATCCTTGATTTTAGTTCATATGGTTGATTGTTGCTCATTACTTCTGAAAATCGTTGCTTCCGACTGTACTTCGACAAGCTCAGCATGACACGTCGGAATTGGGTTTGACGGTCTTTGTGGATATTGGTTCTCGATACAAAATGCTTGCAGCATTTCACTCGAACTGACAGTTGTTTTAATGGTTCTCGATACATTTTTAATCGCTTTGGTGGCGATTTAAAACACTCGAACTGACGCTGTGTTTAAATTATTTGGTGCTTTGATGAGATCCTGAAACGAGTTCAGGATGACAAATGGGAAGATAAGTTGTTTAGTTGGTTCTCGATACAAAATGCTTGTGGCATTTCACTCGAACTGACGGTGTGTTGTTGTTTTGGTGTTTTCTTTTATGAGACTGTTTTGTAATGAGATCCTGAAACGAGTTCAGGATGACAAATACTATGTTTAGATTATGGCGATGCATTGCATGGCTTTTGGTGTTTTGTATGGTGTGTGGGTGTTGTTTTGTTCTTTTAGGTATGTGATGCCTAGCCAGATTGTGATGGCTGTTGTGCTTGGTATGTTGGTGTTGTTGGGTAGTTGTAGTTGTAGGTTTAGATTTGTTTGGGGTATTTTACATACTATTGGTTGGGTTTGTGTTGTTGTGCCGAATGCGTTTTGCTCTGGGTTTACTGCTGTGTATGTGTTGGTGTTTGGTTGCCACTGGTAGGCTGATACGCTACTTAGTGCTGCTGTGAGCTGGTAATGTGTGGCGTTTTT
>JAGQZO010000228.1:11839-11989 GCA_020435515.1 Winogradskyella sp.
CAGGTTTGCTTCTCTTTGACCGAGGCTACCTCTCCCCTTTTGTATGATTTTGCGGCAGGCTCCTGTTAAACGGCTTGCCATATAGCTGTCTTTGAACTGTTTGGCGGTATTGCCTAAGCCTTGCCTTATGGCTTTTGAGAGTTTTGAGGC
>JAGQZO010000229.1 GCA_020435515.1 Winogradskyella sp.
AAAAAAATGAAGTCCCTACTCGTTGTCATATGCCTAAGTTTTCAGTTTGCTTTAGCTCAAAAAGAATTAAAGCATCAGGTCTATTTTTTAACTGATGAATTCGTAATTCCTGAGACAGAAGAAAGCCGACTCCTCCTGTTTTTATCTGAAATAGAAAATATGGATATTAAAAAGATATCCATCTATGGTTTTTGTGATGATAGAGGAAGTGATTCTTATAATTTAGTACTGTCCCAACAACGCGCAGATGCTATTAAAGAAGTATTTTCTAATAACGAATTTGATGAGTCTGTAATTACCAATGTAGATGGTAAGGGTAAGATTTTACTCAATGTTGTCAATGATAACGATCTTTACAAAATACGTGGTTTAAATAGAAAAGTTGAAATCATTGTACAGCCCTACGATCCACCTAGGGAAAAGGTAGAGCAACCTAAAAAAGAAACCACTGAAGAACTTTTGAAAGGTGAATTGAAAGAGGGTGATAAAATTCAATTAGAAAATATCCTGTTCCGAACAGGTTACAGTTACCTAACCAAGGAATCTAAAGACAAATTAGACGAAATCGCCAAGATTTTAGTAGAACGCTCAGATCTTTACTTCAATATTGAAGGCCATGTGTGTTGTACACAAGGCTCTCGAGATGCGATAGACCGAAAAACAAAAAAGCGTAATCTCTCATTAGCCAGAGCAAAAACCGTATATGATTATCTTGCCGAGAAAGGTGTTAAACGCTATAGAATGAAATTTGTAGGCCAGAGACGTAAATTTCCACTTGGTGGCGAACCAGAATTAGATAGGCGTGTAGAAATTGTGGTTACAAGAATTATAAAAAAGGAAACTGATTAAAATTTTATCATATTTATATGCGGTATACCATCTTCAAGGTACTCCTCTCCTACCTCTTTAAATCCTAAATTGTTATAAAATCTCTTAAGATAGGTTTGTGCAGAAATCCTTATCTCAGAAGTTTTAAAATGGTTTTTAATTGCTTCTATCGATGCATTCGTAATATCATAGCCATATCTATATTTGCGTTGATTTTCTTTCACCACTACTCTACCAATACTAGCTTCTTCAAAATAATCACCTGATTTAAAAATACGTGTGTAGGCCACTAATTTATCTTCTTTGTAACCCAAAACATGAAAGGCTTTTTGATCTTTTCCATCTATATCTTGGTAAACACAATCTTGTTCTACAACAAAAACCTCACTTCTCAATTGAAGTAAATCGTAAAGTTCCTTTGTGTTTAGCTGATCAAATGTTTTAGTTTGTATATCTAGCATTAGTCTTGTACAATTACTTCTTTCGGATCTTCCTTATTATATTCTGGTTGAATAGTAATGTGATTAATATCGAATTCCTTCTTTAAAACTGATTCAATCTCCAATAATAACTTATTAAAATCGGTAGTACTAATATCTTCCGTGAGATCCAAATGAGCCTCTAGATGCAATTCATGGTCACTTAAACTCCAAATATGAACGTGATGCAACTTATTAACCTTTGGCAATCTATTTACTGCTCTAACAACATCTTTTATGTTAACGTGTTCTGGTGTAAAAAGCATTAATATTTTAGTAGAAGTCTTTAATAAATCATACCCTACATAAATCAAGTACAAGGCTATTAATAAGGTCAATAAACTATCTACCCAGAACAACTGATAAAACTTCATTAATACACCTCCAACCAATACAGCAACGCTTGCCAGCATATCTGTTAATAAATGTAAATATGCCGAACGGATATTAATATTATTAGTGGAATCTTTCTTTAAGAGTAAAACACTAAGACCATTGGCAATAATTGCTATTAAAGACAACCATATCACTAAATTTGAATCAATTTGCTGCGGATTTAGAAATCGCTCTACAGCTTCTTTTATCAAAATAATAGCAACTATAATTAAGGTTGAAGCATTTACAAATGCCGCTAAGATTTCAGCACGCTTATAACCAAACGTTCTATCTATTGAGGCTTTTCTCTGTGATAATTTTGCAGCAACATAACTCACAATCAGCGATAAAACATCACTAAAATTATGTAGGGCATCGCTTAAAAGCGACAAACTACCAGAAACTAGCCCACCAATAACCTGAACTACAGTAATTACAATGTTTAATACTATTGTAATTAATAACTTTTTACCTTTTAAATCAGTATGATTATGTGTATGGGAATGACTCATGCTATACCAATTTACAAATTGGTATTAACAAGATAAAGGAATTTTATCAATGCGTCGTTTATGACGGCCACCTTCAAACTCTGTATTAAGAAATACATCTACTAGTTTTATAGCTTGTGGAATAGATGTATAGCGTGCAGGAATACAAATAATATTAGCATCGTTGTGTTGACGCGCTAATTCTGCAATTTCACCCATCCAACAAATGGCTGCCCTTATATTTTGATATTTGTTAGCTGTCATGGCTACACCATTAGCAGTACCACAAATTAAAATGCCTCTCTCAACTTTTCCATCATTAACATCTTTTGCAACAGGATGTACAAAGTCTGGATAATCTGCACTATCAGAAGTATCTGTACCATAATTTGTAACGGTATAGCCTTTACTTTCAAGATGTTGCATTATAGCTTGTTTGTATTCTGGACCTGCGTGATCGTTACCTATAGAAATAGTCATGTTACTAAGAGTTT
>JAGQZO010000230.1:0-3496 GCA_020435515.1 Winogradskyella sp.
TATGCCAACTACTCTTTTATGTTTGGTGGCACTAATGACAATTTAGACGAAATATTAAAAGTAGATCCAAAAACAGTAGCAGGATTAAAATTATTCTTAGGTTCATCTACCGGAAATATGTTGGTTGACGATCCAAAAGTTTTAGAAAAAATATTTTCTAGTACCGATATGGTCATTTCTGTGCATTGTGAAGACGAAGCTACTATACGAGAAAACCTAGCAAAATATAAAGCGGAATATGGTGATAATATTCCTATGGAAAAGCATCCAATAATTAGGAGTGAAGAGGCATGTTACTTGTCATCGTCAAAAGCAATTGAATTGGCAAAAAAGACAGGAGCAAGATTACACGTGTTTCATCTATCTACGGGAAAAGAAACCAGTCTGTTTACAAACAAAATTCCGTTAAAAGATAAGAAGATAACTGCTGAGGTTTGTATTCATCACTTATGGTTTTCAGATGAAGATTATGCCAGAAAAGGTAGTCATATAAAATGGAATCCAGCAGTAAAAACATCTAAGGATAGAGAGCAATTACTTAAGGCCTTGCTAGACGATAGAATTGATGTTATAGCAACAGACCACGCTCCTCATACACTAGAGGAAAAAAATAACCCTTACACAAGTGCGCCTTCAGGCGGACCATTAGTACAACATGCGTTGGTAGCATTATTAGAAATGCACCATCAAGGAAAAATTTCTATAGAAAAGATAGTAGAGAAAGCTTGTCATAATCCTGCCATTCTTTTTAATGTGGAAAAACGCGGTTATATTAAGGAAGGTTATTATGCAGATTTAGTAATTGTAGATATGAATAACCCTTGGACCGTAAACAAAGCAAATATTTTATATAAATGTGGTTGGTCGCCTTTTGAAGGGAATACCTTTAAAAGTAGAGTAACACATACCTTTTTAAATGGTCAGTTGGTTTACAACAATTTTAAAGTATTAAACGTTAAAGCAGCTAAGCGATTAACTTTCAATAGATGAAAAAACTCCTATGCATATTAGCCTTAGTTGTTTTGATATTTTCTTGTGAAAATAAAGACAAGCCACAAAAACCGAGTAATCTTATTTCTAAAGATAAGATGGAAAATATTTTGTATGACTTATATGTTATTAATGCAGCCAAGGGAGTTAACAGAAAGCTATTAGAAGATAAAGGCATTGTGCCAGAAACCTATATTTTAACTAAGCATCAAATAGATAGCGCCCAATTTGCTGAGAGCAATGCTTATTATGCCTTTGATCCTGATTTGTACAAATCTATAGTAGAAAAGGTAAAGAACAGGCTAGAAAAAGATAAGGAAAAGTTTGAGGATTTAGAAGAAAAAGAAAGTAAAGAGGCCCAGAAAAGACGAGATTCCATTAGTAGATTAAACGAAAAGAGAAGAGATTCTATCAAAAAAGCTTTAAAAGAAGAGGTGAGTAATTGATTATTTCTGTTTCAGATCTTGTAAATACAGATTGCAAATTTCCTCAATAGATTGATTTACGGGCTTAAATTCAAAGCCCAATGCACTTATAATTTTCGAATTATCATACTTTGTAATGCTTACAGCAGATTTAGCAGTTTGTTTAGTAAAGTTTCTTCGAGAACCTGTTAATTTATGCTTTAACCAATCTAATCTCCAAGCCAAATTCAAAAGCCATGGTCTAGCTTCTTTTTTAGGCGGATTTACATTTAAAGTTTCGGCTACCTTATATTGAAAATCCTTAAAACTAAGGTTTTCGGCAACTAAAATGTAATTTTCATTTTTAATGCTACTTTTCATCAACGAAATCATAGCCTCAACCACGTCAAAAACATCAACATATCCAACAACGCCATTTACGTAATAATTCATTCCTTCATGTATTTTTCTGAATAAATTACCACTACTTCCGCCTTTCCAATAGCCTGCACCAAGAATAATTCCAGGATTTACGATCACAGCATCTACACCTTCTTGCGTGCCACGCCAAACCTCGAGCTCTGCACCATACTTTGTAATGGCGTAAACACTATTGTCATCTTCTGGATTCCAAGCGGTTTCTTCTGTAATGAGTTTTGAGGGATCTTCATGATGTCCAATCGCTGCAATAGAACTGACATAACATAGTTTTTTGACTGAATGACTTATGCACAGATTAACAATGTTTGCAGTGCCCTTAATATTTATTTTACGTAGTTGATGATATTTGTCTGGTTCAAAAGAGACAAAGGCAGCGCAGTGATAAACATGTGTAATACCTTCAAAAGCCTCTTGAAGTTTAGGGATATTATTAAGATCAGCTTCTGCCCAATCAATCTTGTTAAAGAGATTTTCTGCATCATCAGAAAAATAAGTAAAAACATGAGCAACACGTTTCAAGGTTTTTTCACGCCTGTAAATTGCGCGTACATTTTGCCCATCAGAGACTAACTTGTAAAGCAAATGCGAGCCTACTAATCCTGTTCCTCCTGTAACTAATATCATCTAAAACTATTCTTAAATTCGTGTTTGGTTACTGACTTGGTCGCTGAGCGAAGCCGAAGTGAGCCGAAGTAAAATTACGTTAAAATTGTCTTTTGTCTTTTAAAGTGGAAACATATCTTTGCCAACATCAAATTACACTTGTTTTAAAATGAAGAATTTTGTTGAAGAATTAAAATGGAGAGGCATGTTGCACCAAAGTATGCCAGGAGTAGAAGAACACTTGTCAGAAGCAATGCGTAGTGCCTATGTTGGGTTTGATCCAACAGCAGATTCTTTACACATCGGTAATTTGGTGCCTATTATGTTATTGGCGCATTATCAACGTTGTGGTCATAAACCCGTGGCATTAGTTGGTGGCGCAACAGGGATGATTGGTGATCCATCTGGTAAATCTTCTGAACGTAATTTGTTGGATGAAAAGACCCTACGTCATAACCAAGAATCCATAAAAAAACAATTATCCCATTTTTTGGATTTTGAAAGCAGTGATGCTAATGCAGCTGTTCTAGTAAATAATTATGATTGGATGAAAGAATTTTCATTCTTGGAATTTATTAGAGATGTCGGTAAGCATATCACTGTAAATTACATGATGGCAAAAGACTCTGTAAAGAGTAGAATTTCTGGTGAATCTGCTAACGATGGTATGAGTTTTACGGAATTCACATACCAGTTAGTGCAAGGTTATGATTTTTTGCATTTATACAAAGAAAATGACTGCACAATACAAATGGGAGGAAGTGACCAATGGGGAAATATTACCACTGGTACAGAGTTAATACGTCGTATTGGTGACGGTAAGGGATTTGCCATTACCTGCCCATTAATTACTAAGAGCGATGGGTCTAAATTTGGTAAATCTGAAGGAGGAAATGTTTGGTTAGATGCAAAGAGGACGTCACCTTATAAGTTTTATCAGTATTGGCTAAACTCAAGTGACGAGGATGCTGAAAAATATATTAAGATTTTCACTTTTTTAGATGAAAATGAAATTAACGCTATTGTAAATGATCATAATGAAGCTCCACATTTAAGAA
>JAGQZO010000230.1:3615-3892 GCA_020435515.1 Winogradskyella sp.
ATTCATTTAAAGAAGATATTAAGACTTTAGATGAAGCCACATTTTTAGATGTTTTTGAAGGAGTGCCACAAGCTTTTATTTCAAGAGCAGAATTTGAAGAAGGTTTAGACATGATTGGTGCTTTAGCAGCAAAAACCAATTTCTTAAGCTCTAATGGTGAAGCGCGTAGAGCTTTAAAAGAGAATTCTATTTCAGTAAACAAGGAAAAGGTAACAGAAGATTATACTTTAACTTCTGAAGATTTAATAAACAACACCTATATTATACTTAATAGAGG
>JAGQZO010000231.1:0-268 GCA_020435515.1 Winogradskyella sp.
TCAGCATCGCTGAAAGTACATTGCCAGCCTCTATTGAAGTTTATTTAGATGATACCTTAACGAGTACGTCTACCTTATTGAACACTTCAGATTATGTGTTGACTCCTTCTGTAGACTTAAATGGAACTGGGCGTTTTTATTTAAGATTCTCTAATAGTGCGCTATCAACTACAGACAATGTTTTTGAAAGCATTTCTATTTATGCAAATCAATCTAACAAAACCATTACTATTGCTGGTCTATTAGGCGAAGGCACTTCTGCCAATGT
>JAGQZO010000231.1:324-1733 GCA_020435515.1 Winogradskyella sp.
ACAGACTATCGATGCCAGCAACTTACATACAGGTGTATATATTGTAAAACTTGTTAGTGGAAATTATACCAGAACTGAAAAAATTATTCTGAAATAATAAAACCAAATTCCCTATACTTACGTAAGTGTAGGGAATTTGTATGGTTTTTTAATTTTTATTTTTATTTTTGAGCACGAATTGAGTTGAAAAACCTTACATTTATATCTTTGTTTAAAGTAAACCTTTTAACATTTTTGATTGATAAATAAATTATTTTATTATTTTTGAACCAAATCTAGGCTTAGCCATGAAAAAAAACAATCATACAGATAAAATCACTCGCAAAGACGCTATAAAAAAAATGGGGAAGTACGCAGCTTTAACCGCTGTTGGAACTTTTGTGATTTTAAATCCGCTTAAAGCGCAGTCCTCTTCACCACCAGATCCAGGAGGAAATCCTTTTGATTAATTTCTAACTCACTTTGAATAACGACTTAGCACCGACATATAAACGGTTGTTTGGTTTTTATTGGGTGCTTTGGTATAAAAAATCCAACATCTACAGTATCGTAGATGAAGATTTTGAACATCTACTTCAAGATTATTTTGAATGTTCTTCATTTGATGCATTCAAATCAAAAATAGCAACCGTTAATGCAACTTTAGATTCTGGCACTATAGCGAATAACCTAAAGTCTTATTTAGAACAATGCAATACGGAACAAATCCCTGATAGTGAGCTGGGTAATAATTTTATTGCTTCCAATCGTAAGATCTCAAAGAACTATAGATTTAACAATAAGGTATTTCAAATTAGTTTTGATTCGGATTTAGTTGAAAAAACTATTCATCCCAGTATTGCACATCTAGAGATAAATGAACCCTTTTCTTCAACTGTTATTTACGATGTTTACCTAGAAAACAACCAGCTTTGTTTATTTAAAAATGAAGCTTTAGTCAGAATGGTTCCCAAGCGCGACTATCACCTCATACAAGGTAAGTTTGCCATAGAACTACTTTCCTATATTCACGATAAAGAAGAATCAGAATGGTTAGGTACTTTTCATGGTTCTACCATTTCAGATGGAGAACATTCCATCTTATTTATTGGGGAGTCTGGCAAAGGCAAAAGTACTCTATGTGCTTTATTGGCTGCAAATGGTTTTGAATTACTTGCCGATGACGTCTCACCTATGCTTGCTAAAGATTGTCATATTTACCACAATCCTTCGGCAATATCCATAAAAGAAGGTTCGTTTAGTTCATTGCGACCTTTGATTGATAATTTTGATAATCTTCCAAATATAATTTTTAATAAAACTAAAGGTTTAATCAAATATGTTCCTTGTAAAGTCCCTGCAAAAGACAATTACCCTTGTAAAGCTATTATTATGGTAAACTATAACAAGGATAGCACTACAAAACTTGA
>JAGQZO010000231.1:1756-7305 GCA_020435515.1 Winogradskyella sp.
GAGGTATTAGAGACCTTAATTCCGGACTCATGGTTGTCACCAAATCCGAGTCATGCAAAACAGTTTTTAGATTGGTTGTCTCGCACATCTGTTTACAAATTGACTTACAGCAATACAAAAAGCGTTATTGAAGAAATCGCTATGTGCTTTAAACAGTTTGACAATCATTAATTATATTTAGTACTGATTAACACCTCTTAATGGGTAACCTTACTACAACATACCAGAATATAGCTGACATTTTGAGCTATAAATCTTCTATTGGCAAATTGGAAAAAACCCTTAGTAGCAAAGAATTTAATTGGGATAACATTGTCATTGAGGGTAGTAAGCACCTCGTACTACCTGCTATTTATTGCCGATTAAAATCTAAAGGCTTATTACACCTTTTGCCTGAGGAACTCGATACTTATCTGAATGAAATTACCAGTTTAAACCGATCTCGGAACCTATCTATACTGAAACAGATACAGGCTCTATCTACCCTATTTAATGAGCATAAAATCAACCATATCTTTCTAAAAGGTGCAGCACTAATAGCCAGCGGTTATTACGATGACATTGCAGAGCGCATGCTTGGAGACATTGATATATTGATATCAGAACCCGATTTGGATAAAGCATTTACACTCTTGCGAGCGCATGGGTATTATCCTATTGCCCAAACCCTAGGAAGTGATTTTTTTGAACATAGGCATCTTCCCAGAATGAAAGCGGACGAATTTATTTGTGTTGTTGAGTTACATCGAAAATTATTAGCATCTGACAGGGACAAAGTATTAACCAATTCTAATACTTTATCGGCAAAACAAATTATAAATGGAGTTGCTCTTCTATCAAAAAGCCACCTCGCACGCCATACCATCTTAAATTATCAAATTAATGACCATGGTAGTGTATATAACAGTATCAGCTTTAGAGCTGCTTATGACTCCATTGTTTTATTGGAAAAATTAAATAACCCGATCCTTATCGAAAAGGATAAAAAAATAACCGCTTACTTTAACGTCCTTGCAATTTTTTTTGAGGATGTCCCCAAGGCTTATGCTTCAACTAATTTTACAACGCGATTTTACCGTTTTAAGCTAAGGAATCTGAAATTTTATAAGTTTTGGAATAAAACTTTAAAAAGTTATATTTATATGAATATCGTTTTAAAAAGAATACCTATGCTTCTTACTAATAAAGCCTATAGAAAGGCTTTATTTAGAGACAGAAAACGTGTTTTGGAGCTTATTAAGTCTTTTTATACAAAGCGTTTGTGATAGTTACAATTATAAATAACTTTGTGTCTTTATTTGTTTTATAAGCCATAAAGTTTAACTTTGAATTTTAAATCAATTTTTCATGAGAAAATTACTCTTATTAGCAGCAGTTTTGACTTTTACATTCAATTCTTACAGTCAATCAAATTCTGCTGAATGGTTTGGAAGCGTAGGTCTTAATGCTATTAACAGTGCTGGAACGCAATCACCTGTGAATGGTATGACAGATTGGGCCATTAATATTCCCATTTCCTTAGGTGTTGAAGTTGGTTGGACTTCAGGGCTATCAATTGAGCAAGCGTTTACCATAAACTCCTTTGCAGAAGGTGACAGAATTGATGGTAGACTTTTACAAGAAGATTATACCTATTTTTCATTCGATACCCACGCTAAGTATTATTTTGGTAAACATATTTTTCCATCGGCAGATTGGATCGATTTTTATGGTAATGCAGGTGTTGGCTTCTTTAACATAGATGAAACCAATATTTCTCTTAACCTTGGTGGTGGTGTTTTAGTTTGGTTAAACAGAAGACAGACCATTGGTATTAGAGCCCAGGTTATTGGAAAATTTGCCTTAGATCATGCTGAGAGCGGTTTAGATAACAATCACTACCAAACACATATACAGGCAGTATTTGCTTTATGGTAAGATTATTGAGTAAAGAATAAATAAAAAAGTCTCCTAAACAGGAGACTTTTTTATTGCGGTTAATCTAAAAATACTAGTTCTCTTAACTTAATAATTGATCAAAGTAGTCAATGGTACTTTTTAACCCTTCTCTTAAACTTATTTTTGGCTCCCAACCCTCTAATTCTTTTTTAGCTAAGCTTATATCTGGTTGACGCTGCATTGGGTCATCCTCTGGAAGTGGCAGATAGGTTATTTTAGATTTTGAGCCCGTAAGATGAATAATCTCATCTGCTAACTGTAGCATAGTAAACTCCTTGGGGTTGCCAATATTTACTGGACCAATAAAACTATCTTTAGTATTCATCATCCTAACAGTTCCTTCAATTAAATCGTCTACATATTGAAAACTTCTGGTTTGGGTACCATCACCAAAAACTGTAATATTTTCACCTTTTAAAGCTTGTACTATGAAATTAGACACTACTCGACCATCTTGAGGGTGCATCCTAGGGCCATACGTATTGAATATACGTATAATCTTAATCTTTACTTTATTCTCCTTATGGTAATCCATAAATAAAGTTTCTGCACATCGCTTACCTTCATCATAACAAGAACGAGAGCCTATTGGATTAACATTGCCCCAATAACTTTCTGGCTGAGGATGCACATTAGGATCACCATACACTTCACTTGTAGAGGCTTGTAGTATTTTAGCCTTAACACGTTTAGCCAATCCAAGCATATTAATCGCTCCCATCACAGAAGTCTTAGTTGTTTTTATAGGATTATATTGATAGTGTACAGGTGAAGCTGGACAAGCAAAATTGTATATTTCATCAACTTCGGCCATAAAGGGATTTGTAATATCATGTCTTACCAATTCAAAATAATGATGATCCATTAAATGCTCTATATTTTGTTTAGAACCTGTGAAATAATTATCCAGACAAATGACTTCGTTTCCTTCGTTTAACAAACGCTCACAAAGATGTGAGCCTACAAATCCTGCACCTCCAGTTACTAATATTCTTTTCATGTGTAATCTTTATTATTTTTCTATGGTCACATGCAACATCTTTATTGTCATCTCACTTTATGATTTAAAAATTTACGTGGATGTTTCATTTACTTAATAGTTGCTTACCCTTCAAAAATAATGCTTATTTCTTAGTCTTTAGTACCCAGCAAAATTAAAGTTTAACATTTGCTTCATGTATCTATAAAGTTCTGGAAATTTATTTTTAAACTCGTCTGGAGTTTCAATAAAGTTTTCTAATAATACAGCAAAAAATTCGAATTGATTGGTATAAGCATAAGCTCTAAAATACTTCGATTTGGTTAAATTATCCCTAACAATTTTGTGCTCTTGCAGATAAGTAGCCAACTTATTGAAACCATCTCTAAAAATCTCACTACTAATATCACTTTCTCCAAAAGCATTTAAATGTATTGCATGACCAAACTCGTGTATGCCTAAGTTTAAATTGTCATTACCTATATGATACCCCTTTTTAAAATCTTCCCATGAAAAGACAATGGATTTTAATTTTGGATTAGTTTCTCCTTTGTGGTAAGCTTCATTCAAATTTGAATAATATGCCTTTGGATAAATTATAACCTTATCCAGTAATTTTATGCAATAGTCCCTAAAACCAAAAGTTAGCATTACCGCCGTAGCAGAAATCAATGTTCTCATCTCATCATCTATCTTTAAACCTTCTCTACCTATAAACTCCTTGCTATCTATAAATGTTGCTAGACGGTGTCTGAATATCGTCTGTTCGCTTTTATCGAGCTTTTTATAAAAATCGAACTGATTACTTAAAATTGAAAGTTGACGCTTTGTTAGTTCTTTTTTAAATACAATAGCATTTAAGAAGAATGGCTTTTTATACTTTGAGGCATACATAGATTCGAAAAAAGCATAGAACTTGGATAGCAGTACAACTGCTAAACCAACAAAAAAGATGACCAACATTACCAGTCTAAATGTTGGATTCAACTCAGGTTTTTGGGTTTCTTGAAAGTAGATTAAGATCATTGCCTAAATATAGAAATAAAAAAAGTCAAACTATTAATTACAATAGTTTGTCACAGACCTTAAGTGTTTTTTTATCCTAATTGATAAAAAATTCAAGGTTAAAAGTTTAAAGTATAGAATAAGTCAAAATATGCCCAATAAGCATCAATTACAATTCTAAGATTTTTTGAAATAACTAAAATTGTCTACTTTCAAATTGAATTACTTAGTCTAAACAATTAATTTTAAATAACAAGGTAATAAATTATGAAATTCTCAATCCTAAAATCAATTTTATTATTGACCATAGCACTTAGTTTAAGTTGTAATCATAAAAGCAATAAAGAAAACCTTGACACTAAAAAAAATGAAATTGCAACTGAGAAACACCAACCATTGGTTGAAAAGCCTGAAGGTTTAAAAACACCTGAAGCTATGGTATGGGTAAATGGAAAGACCTTTTTACAAGGTGCAAAAGCGAATGATCCTTTTGCTATGAACAGAGAAAAACCTGCTCATATGGTGACTGTAGATGGTTTTTTTATTGATATTACCGAGGTAACAAACAAACAATTTAAAGCATTTGTGGATGCTACAAATTATGTAACTGTTGCTGAACGCCCAATTGATTGGGAAGAAATGAAAAAGGAACTTCCTGAAGGTACCGAAAAACCTCATGACTCTGTTTTACAATCTGGTAGCTTAATCTTTAACAAAAATGTAAATGCCGTTGCCAATATGAATAATTATGCACAATGGTGGACATGGAAGATTGGTGCAAACTGGAAACATCCTGAAGGTCCAGAAAGCTCAATTGAAGGTAAAGATGATTATCCTGTGGTACACGTTGCCTACGAAGATGCCATGGCCTATTGTAAATGGGCCAACAGAAGGCTACCTACTGAAGCAGAATGGGAAGCTGCTGCACAAGGAAATAATATAGACAACATTTTTACTTGGGGCAACGATTTTGAAACACTAACTAAAAATGCAAATACTTGGCAAGGTGTTTTCCCCGTAAAAAACGAAAGCATTGATGGCTATGAATTAATAGCTCCAGTAAAATCCTATGAACCAAATAGTAACGGCATTTATGACATGTTGGGCAATGTTTGGGAATTAACGAGCGACTTATTTAATGTTAAGTATTACTCCGAGTTAGATACTACCAAAAGCATTATCAACCCTAAAGGTGCCAAAACAGCCTACAGTCCAGATAATCCATATCAAAGAGAGCATGTGATGAAAGGAGGATCGTTCTTATGCCATGAGTCTTATTGTGCAAGTTTTAGGATTTCTGCCCGTATGGGTACCAGTTTCGACTCAGGATCTGACCATGTGGGCTTTAGAACCGTAGCTACAGTTGAAATGTTAGAGTAAATAATTAATCCAAAAACTTCAATGTTTTTAGTAAACGATAGATTATGATGGCCACTTTGGTCTCATTAAAGTGCTCAAGCGAAAAGGAAAATCTTGAACTTTCTTTAACAAATCCAATCCCAAAGGATGGCTATCGCATCCTTTGCGATCCGCTTTGAACATACTTCAAACAAAAAAATGCTCAAGCAAGCTTGGCATTTTTTCTCATTGAAGTATGTATTCGTGACCTCGAGAGGATTCGAACCTC
>JAGQZO010000232.1:0-1644 GCA_020435515.1 Winogradskyella sp.
ACTGTAACCAGTATATCATTTCTCCACCTCCACCTATGTAGCATAAATTTGGTAAAATTACTTCTTGATATAAAGGACGCATAATCACGTTAGGTGAAAAACGCTCTGGATACTCCTGTAAATGAGTTAAGAGTTCTTCTTTATTCCAAATGATGTCAGTTTCTAAAACTTTAAAAATAGAATCTTCAAAAACAATGCGTTCACGTAAACCATTATGAATATAAAACAGATTAATCTCTCTAGGATTTACCTGAATTTTCAACCCTAAATCCTCTAACGTTTTATTAGTTTCAGAAACGGTATTAAAAGCGGTTTGTTCTAACAATTCATTTTTCATTTGCGGAATGAACAAACGCTTTAGCTCTTTATCATCTGCGTCAATAACTACCAGTCCATATTCACCGAACAGCTCATTGGCTAGGTATCGCGTAGCATCTGCTAGATTATCGTGATTGAGATAGGCATTTTTAAACCATGCTTTTAACTGCTCTGCAAATTTTCCTGAGCCGAATTCTGCCGCAACTACCTCATATACATCTTCTAATCCATTGGTGTTAAAATGCCCAACAGCTCCTGTTTGCTTAGAATTCCATTGAATCTTTTTACCCTTATAATTGAAAAAATTAATCTCATCAAAATCATGATCCTCAGATGCCATCCAATATACTGGTACAAAATTATAGTCTGGATATTCAGATTTTAATTGCTCTGTTAAATTTATGGTCGAAATGATTTTATACAGAAAATACAAAGGACCTGTAAACAAGTTCAACTGATGACCAGTTGTGATTGTAAAGGTATTTTCAAATTTTAAGCTATCAATATTATTTAAAGTTAATTCTGAAGCTTCAATAGTAGTGTATTGATTTGTCAGAGTTTCAGAAAGTACCTTTCGACTGCGCTCAAGGTGATCACTTTTTGACTTTTCTTCAATCTGAGCCTTAAAATTTTCTAACGTTGGAAAACGATTATATAACGGTTTTAGCTCAGGCTTTAGATCTAAATAGTCACATATAAAATCAGAGAAATATCCAGTTGCTCTAAACGGAATACAGTCGGTTGGCATACAAATAATAATTATGGTATAAATATAAGGCTCTTCTATTTTTTAACTGCTAATTTTTAGTTAATTCAATTTCACGAACTATCTTTACTAGCTTTCAAACAAAAAACATCGTATTTAATGCAAAAATTTCTTTTAGTCGTATTGGTCGTTTTTGGTTGTTTCACCTTAACATCGGCACAAAATCTACAATCACCAAGTGCCTTTTTAGGCTACGACCTCGGTTCACAATTTAGTCGTCACCACCAAGTAGTGGATTATTTTAAAACTGTTGCTGAAGCTTTACCAAGCCAAGTAAAACTAGAACAATATGGCACTACTAACGAGCGTAGAGCACTCGTTTTAGCATATATTTCTTCTGAAGAGAACATAAAAAATCTCGAAACTATAAGAGAGAATAACTTAAAGAACGCTGGTTTATTAGATGGCAGTTCGACTACGCTCACTGACCAAACTAATGATATTGCCATTGTTTGGTTGAGCTACAACGTGCATGGTAATGAGGCATCTAGTTCTGAAGCTGCAATGCTCACGCTTTATAAGTTACTTACTGAACGAAAAGATTTACTAGAAAATACTGT
>JAGQZO010000232.1:1741-4843 GCA_020435515.1 Winogradskyella sp.
AACGAACCTTGGCCTGGTGGACGACCAAACCACTACCTCTTTGATTTGAATAGAGACTGGGCTTGGGCAACACAAGTTGAAACACAACAACGCTTAAAAGTATATAACAAATGGATGCCGCACATCCATGTCGATTTTCATGAGCAAGGACCAAACGAGCCTTATTATTTTGCACCTGCCGCAGAACCGTTCCATGAAATTATTAGTGATTGGCAACGCGATTTTCAGACACAAATAGGGAAAAATCACGCAAAATACTTTGATGCAGAGGGTTGGTTGTTCTTCACGAGAGAGCGTTTCGATTTATTCTATCCTAGTTATGGAGATACGTACCCAACATACATGGGAGCTATTGGCATGACCTACGAGCAGGCTGGTCATGGTATCTCAGGATTGGGCATTTTAAACGATGAAGGGCATGTACTCACTCTGGTTGAGCGATTAACACATCATACGGTTACAGGCCTTTCAACCGTTGAAATGGCTTCAAAAAATGCAAAACAATTGAATACTGAATTTGCGAAATTCTTTGATAATAGCAATTTAAAATATAAAAGTTATGTGCTTAAAGGCAATCAAGACAAACTGAACAGTCTAAAAAGCTTATTGAGCAAACATGATATCAGATTCGAGAATGCCAATAACGGAAAAGTTTCTGGCTACGATTATGCCACAGGCCAACAAGGAAGTATGTCTGTAAATAATAATGCGCTAGTCATTCATACTAATCAACCAAAAGGTAAAATGGTAAAAGTTTTGTTTGAACCCAATGCCAAATTGAGCGACTCTTTAACCTATGACATTACCGCTTGGTCTTTACCTTACGCTTATGGTTTAGATGCTATGGCGAGCACATCCAAAGTCAGTAGCACAAAATCTTTCGAAGGCAAAATGCCTACTGTACTTTCCAAAGCGTATGGCTATGTGAGTAAGTGGAACTCCCTAAAAGACGCACAATTTTTAGCAGATTTACTTAAGCATGATGTGAAGGTAAGATTTACCGAAAAACCTTTTCAATCAAATGGTGAACAATTTGATAGAGGCTCATTAATTATCACTAAGGGAGATAATAAACACCTCGAAGATTTCCTTGGCACCTTAAATCAAATCAAACAGAAACATGGGCAACATTTGACTCAGATCAATTCAGGGTTTTCGCAAACCACACCAGATATTGGTTCACCAGACATTAAGTTAGTGAACAAACAAAAGGTTGCAGTACTTTCTGGCGAAGGCACTTCTTCACTAAGCTATGGTGAAATCTGGCATTTCTTTGAACAGCAATTAAAATATCCGCTGACCTCAATTAATACAGACGATTTAAGCCAAACTAACCTCAGCAAATATCATGTCCTTATTATTCCAAATGGTTATTATGGCAGCGTGCTTAATGATGACATTATGAAAAAAATTACGGATTGGGTACAAGCTGGTGGAAAAGTTATTGCCATAGATGGAGCGCTTAGAAGTTTTGCTGGTAAAGATGGTTTTAGTTTAAAATACAAATCATCTGACAACACCAACAATGACGATAACATAACACCTTATGCTGAACGCGAACGAGAATACACCAATAGCCTTATTACTGGAGCAATTTTTAAAACCAAAATAGACAACACGCATCCTATGGCTTTTGGTTACAATAAAGACTATTTTACCTTAAAACTAGGGAGTACTGCTTATGATCTAATGGATAGTGGCTACAACGTTGGGCATTTAGCAGACACCAAAGTATATTCTGGTTTTGCTGGTAATGATACTTTACCCAATTTAGAAAACACCTTGGTTTTTGGTGAAGAGCGCAAAGGCAATGGTAGCTTTATCTATTTTGTAGATAACACCTTATTTAGAAGTTTTTGGGAAAACGGAAAATTATTTTTGGTGAACTCCGTTTTCTTTGTAAATAATAATGCATACGAATTATAATTATCATCAATCAAAATAAATTATGAAACCAATTAAATCATTAGTTCTAAGTCTTTTTGTTTTAATAGCATTTTCAGCATGCAAACAAAACGAAGTCAAAGACACCACACCAGAGTTTAAAGTAGATTTTGAAAAATTCACTTTAGATAATGGCTTACAAGTTATACTTCACGTCGACCGATCCGATCCTGTTGCTGCTGTAGCATTAACGGCCCATGTTGGTTCTGCAAGAGAAAAGGAAGGTAGAACAGGTTTTGCTCACCTTTTTGAGCACTTGTTGTTTTTAGAATCCGAAAATTTAGGTAAAGGAGGACTCGATCAAATGAGTGCGCGTATCGGAGGTTCAGGTGCCAATGGCTCTACGAGTAGAGATAGAACCAATTACTTTCAAACCGTGCCA
This sequence comes from Winogradskyella sp., assembly GCA_020435515.1. GTDB lineage: Bacteria > Bacteroidota > Bacteroidia > Flavobacteriales > Flavobacteriaceae > Winogradskyella. The sequence goes on from JAGQZO010000232.1 coordinate 4,068, forward strand.
AAAGATGCCTTGGAAAAAATGATTTGGGCCGAAGCCGATAAACTAGGCTACTTCATCAATACAGTAACAGAACCTGTCTTGGCAAAAGAAAAGCAAGTCGTTAAAAACGAAAAACGTGAACGCGTAGATAACCAACCTTATGGTCATAATTCGGCCGTAATCAACAGTAATTTATATCCTGAAGGTCACCCTTACAGTTGGGAAGTCATAGGCTCTCTTGAAGATTTACAAAACGCTACCTTAGAAGACGTCAAAGAATTTTTTAGACGTTGGTATGTACCCAATAATGTAACTTTAACCATAGCTGGAGACATTGATGTTGAGCAAACCAAGTCTTGGGTCAAAAAATATTTTGATGAAATCCCTAAGGGAGAGGATATTCCTAAGCTAGAAAAGCAACCTGTAACTTTAAAATCAACAAAGCGTTTATTCTACGAAGACAACTTTGCCAGAGCACCAAGATTAACCATGGCCTGGCCTGGCGTACCAGAATACCACGAAGATTCTTATGCGCTAAGTGTACTCACAAACTACTTATCTAACGGAAAAAAAGCACCTTTAAATAAAGTACTTATCGATGAGGAAAAGCTTACAGACAATGTGTCTTTCTATCAAAGCAACTCAGAATTAGCAGGTGAATTAATGCTTAGCATTACAGCTTTCGATCAAACGGATTTAAACACTGTTGCCTCTGCTATTAAAAACGGATTAAAGGATTTTGAACTTCATGGCATTTCTGAAAAAGACCTGAATCGTATTAAAGCTGGACAAGAAAC
>JAGQZO010000233.1 GCA_020435515.1 Winogradskyella sp.
TCATGTACCGCAAACTTTAAGGTCTCGTTTTCATACTGGCTAGCATGTTTTATGCTTTGTTCAGACAAGTCTATACCAGTAACATCAAAACCTAGAGTATTAAGATAAATAGAGTGTCTGCCTTTACCACAAGCCAAATCCAAGATTTTTCCTCCATCAGGAATATTAAGGTAATTGGTGAGATTATCCATAAAGACTTGAGCTTCGGCATAATCTCTGTCTTTGTATAGAATGTGATAGTATGGTGTGTCAAACCACGAAGCGTACCATTGTTTTGTTGAATTTGTCATAGCATATTATGTCCTGCAAAAATAGTTTAAATTTGTAATCTATTTGACGTGTTATATGGACAATAATTTCAAAATGGTAGCCAAAACCTTATTTGGGTTTGAAGATATATTAGCAAAAGAATTGACCCAACTTGGTGCTATGCAGGTTGAAAAAGGGGTGCGAAATGTAAGTTTTGTTGGTGATAAAGGTTTTATGTACAAAGCCAATATGGGAATAAGAACCGCAATAAAAATTTTAAAACCCATAAAATCATTTAGAGTTGCCAAAGAAGAAGACCTTTATCAAAATGTAAAAAGCATAAATTGGGAAGCGTATCTTAAACCTACAGGTTCTTTGGCGGTAGATGCCACGGTACACCACAGTGTGTTTACACATTCGCAATACACAGCGTTAAAGACTAAGGACGCTGTAGTAGACCGTTTTAGAGAACTTAATGGTACCAGACCCAATGTAGATTTACGTTTTCCGGATTTAAAAGTCAATGTGCATATAGACCGTCAGCGCTGTACAATTTCTTTAGACACTTCAGGTGAATCTCTACATAGAAGAGGTTATAAAACCGCAACCAATATTGCACCAATAAATGAAGTTTTGGCAGCAGGATTAATTATGATGAGTGGTTGGGATGGTCAGTCCGATTTTATGGATCCCATGTGTGGTAGCGGTACCATTTTGGCTGAAGCGGCTATGATAGCCTGCAACATACCACCAAATTTAATGCGAAAGGAATTTGCTTTTGAGCGTTGGGAAGATTGGGATGTAGATTTGTTTGAAACCATAGAAGAATCGCTTTTGAAGAAAACCAGGGATTTTCACCATAAAATAATTGGCTATGATAAGTCGCCTTCTGCTGTAAAAAAGGCCAAAGAGAATATCAAGAATGCACATTTAGATGAATTTATCCATATACAACATGAGGATTTCTTTAAAACACAAAAAGCAGGTTCGGCTAAATTACACATGGTGTTTAATCCACCCTATGGCGAGCGCTTAGAAAACTTAAATATAGAAGAGTTTTATGGTAATATTGGTACCACATTAAAGCATGGTTATCCTAATACAGATGCATGGTTGGTAACTTCTAATCTCGAAGCTTTAAAGTACATTGGTTTAAGACCAACCAAAAAAATAAAGGTATTTAATGCAAAACTAGAATCGCGCTTTGTTAAATACGAAATGTATGAAGGCAGTAAAAAAGCTAAGAAACAAAACGATTAAAGCTCTTTTTTCTCATCAGGATGGCGACCTACTTGTGTTTTAGGATAGGTATCAAACAAATCGTTTACCAAACCATTTATGTAGGGTTTTAATTTGCCTTCGGGTTTATTTAACTCGCACAACACGGATGCATGCCATAAAACTTTGTTGGTCTCAAACTCTGCTACATAGACTATGAGTGTTTCCTCTTCATAGGTTTGCTCGTGTATGGTACAGGTTTCCCAATAATCTAAATATTTTGAGTGCTCACAATTTTTAAATTCTACCGTTTCCTCTTTAATTATTATTCTAAATCCTGCTTGCAGTTGTGGATTTAGCACGTTGGTTTTGTGTGCTTTGTTTTCCATTTCCTCTGCCACAGCATCACCAATAGCTTGCCTTACCTTATCATTATCTAGTTGTGGATAGTTAAGATGCTCTACAGTGAAATCCTCAATGCAGAGCACATAGGTATCATACTGATTAAAATCTACATCTAAGTTGTAATCGTACACCACCTCGCTAGTAGCAGCACAATTAAAGAGTAGAAGTAATAAAAATCCTGTAATTATTGAATACACTTTCATAACGCAGTAATTTAGAATGGTATTAAAGTTCTAAATTCTATGTCAGAAATACTATGACAATTGTCAAGTTTAAGAAGAAGGGGCTATTTTTTTGATAATCCAAATATCTTGAGGCACCCATGTTTTGGTATCTGAGGTAAGCTCTATGTGTTCTAAAATGGTTGTAGGTTTAAACAAATTTTGAACAAATGCCTTTGGGTGAAATGCGGCGTAAGTTCTATGGCCTTCTTTGATACTGCCTCTTACCACTAATTTTCCTTTATTATAATCAGAAAGTTCGGCTTCGGTTAGCTTTACTTTAAAGTTGTCTCCATGTAAGGTTAGCAGCATTATACCATTGGGTTTTAAAACACGAAGCAACTCGTTAAACCAGTTGTAATGCATGGGTTCTGAAAGGTGCGTAAAGATTGAGATACCATAAATAATATCCATTGAATTATCTTCGTATGGTAGTTTTGCCTCCAGTTCATTTTTATTAAACTGAATATGTGGCAAGTTTTTAGAGCACCAATCTATTGAATTTGCATTATAATCCGTAGCAAAGAATTGGCAGCCATTATTGATAACGCTTGGCATGTGCCTTATGATGCGTCCTGGCCCACAGCCCCAATCTAAAATGGTTTTATCCTTTAACTCAATATGCTTTTTAAAGTAGTCTGATAGGGTTTTGGCCATTTTTAGTCCACCATTATAGTATTTGTCATAATTAATCTGAAAAGACTCGTACATTAAATAATCTGGTGGAAGTACAACATCAGGATGTGCTTTTTTGAACAGAGAATTGGTTTTTCGGTTTTTGAACTTTTGAATGCGAAATCTAATAAGGTCAGCAATGTATATAAGATTGAGTTGCCTTAATAGGTTAGATAATTTCGCTTTGTTCATTTTAGGTGCTGTAAAATTTGAAGGCAAATATAGTATATTGAAAAATTATCGTAGTGCTTCTAATTGTAAATTATAATCGTATTGCAAATCTTCATGTAGCACACTTATTTTTTTCTTTAAAGCAAGGATTTGCCTTTGGTAAAGATTACTGAGTGT
>JAGQZO010000234.1:0-241 GCA_020435515.1 Winogradskyella sp.
TAGAGTCAGTCACCTATTTATTAAAAGATAAGGATGGTAAAGACTATGCTATATTTTCTGGTGACACGCTTTTTCTAGGTGATGTTGGCAGACCAGATTTAGCCATAAAATCAGACTTAACAGAACGTGATTTGGCTGGGATGTTATACGATTCATTAAGAGAGAAAATTATGCCTCTAGCTGATGATGTCATCGTGTATCCTGCTCATGGTGCTGGTTCTGCATGTGGCAAAAACCTAAG
>JAGQZO010000234.1:300-3292 GCA_020435515.1 Winogradskyella sp.
ATGACAAGAGAAGAATTTATTGAAGAAGTACTCGACGGAATCGCTCCACCACCACAGTATTTTGCCAAAAACGCCATGATGAATAAAATGGGATATGATGCTTTTGACAATATTCTCAAAACAGGAAACAACCCATTATCACCAGAAGAATTTGAAGCATTGGCAAATCTTGAATCTGCCCTAGTTTTAGACGTAAGAACGCAATCTGATTTTACTGATGGGCATATTCCGAATTCTATATTTATTGGCTTAAATGGGCAGTTTGCCCCTTGGGTTGGTGCTTTAATTACCGATATAAAACAACCTATATTACTTGTTGTCCCAGAAGGAAAATCGGAAGAAGCGGTTACTAGATTATCACGTGTGGGCTATGACAATACCCTTGGTTATCTTGAAGGTGGTATAAATGCTTGGAAAGCTTCTGGAAGAGAAATTGACACTTTAGTATCTATTTCTGCCGAAGAATTTGAAAAAAGAGCAAATGCATCAGAATTAAATGTGCTTGATGTTCGTAAAGAAGGAGAATATAAGAGCACCCATTTAGAAAACGCACAGCATTTTGCACTAGATTATATCAACAATCAAATGGATCAAATAGATAAGCACAAAACATATTACTTACATTGTGCAGGTGGTTATCGTTCTGTTATTGCTGCTTCTATTCTAAAAGCTAGAGGTTATCATAATTTAATAGACATTGCTGGTGGCTTTGGAGCTATTAAAAAAACAAACTTACCAATAACCGATTTTGTTTGTCCATCAACCTTTTAAAACACGCTTTATTATGAAAAAAAACATGGGAAGTTTAGACAAAGGCATTAGAATTGTAATAGCAATTGCAATAGCCTTATTGTATTATTTTAATGTTATTGAAGGTACACTGGCTTACGTACTAATGGCATTAGCTATCATTTTCTTATTGACAAGTTTTATTAGTTTTTGTCCGCTATATCTACCATTTGGATGGAATACAATCAAACGCAAATAACTACTATTAAATGAAAAACACAACAATACAAGTACAGAACTTAAAGTGTGGTGGTTGTGCCAATACCATTGTAACACAATTATCAAAATTAGAAGGCATCACCGATGTTAAGGTAAATAATGATACAAATGAAGTAAGTTTTAATCACGCTTCTGATAAGGAATTTGAAGCGGTAAAGACAAAACTTTCTGATTTGGGATACCCAATGGTTGGCGAAGAAAACTCTTTGCCTAAAAAAGCGAAATCGTTTGTAAGTTGCGCTGTTGGAAGAATGACAAAGTAAAAAATCCCTCTTGATTGAGGGATTTTCTTTTCTATACTATTTCCGCACTAAGCCCTGCCTCTAGAAGCTTAGAACATCTTGGCTTTAAATCTTCGTAAGGACCTGTTTTCACAGTACACTTTCCTTTGTAATGCACAATGATAGAGCACTGTTCTGCTTGTTCTGGTGTATGGTCACAAGCATAAATAAGCGTATCTATAACATGATCAAAGGTATTTACATCATCATTGAATAAAACAATTTCATTTTGTTTTATCACTTCTTCTTTAAGGAGTAACTCTTCAGATAATTTTTCTTTCGTCATAACTGCAAAAGGATTTGAGGATTTCTCATTTTAATATCACTAATTTATGAATTTTAACGATACCCAATCTCCTCTTTTTATTGTTTCTTTCAATTTTAACATGTGCTTTTTGCATAAATCTTCAAGCAAAGGGATGTCTTCTTCGTAAAAACCACTTAAATATAACTCTCCTTTATTATTGAGGCATTTGGCATACTCAGGTATGTCTGCCAATAGAATGTTTCTATTAATATTAGCTATAATGGTATCATAATGCTTTCCTTCTAAAAGCCTTACATCACCTTCATAAACCGAAATGTTTTCACAATCATTTCGCTCTACATTTTCTAAGCTATTAAGGTAACACCAATTGTCAATATCAATGGCATCGAGCTTTGTTGCACCAACTTTCTCAGCCAAAATGGCTAAAACACCTGTACCACAGCCCATATCCAAAACTGATTTGTCTTTAAAATCATTTTTTAAAATATGTTGAATCATCATATGTGTGGTTTCATGATGACCGGTTCCAAAACTCATTTTAGGTTCAATAATTAAATCGTACTTAGTATTAGGCTTATCGTGAAATGGAGCACGAACCGTTACTAAATCATCTACAACTATGGGTTTAAAGTTTTTTTCCCACTCCTCATTCCAGTTGGTTTGCTCTATTTCACAAAAACTGTAGGTAATTTTAAACTCTTCGGAATTTAATATCTGAATGTCTTCAAGAATAAAAGCGTTCCAATCCTCTTTTTGGATGTAAGCTGTAACACCTTCAGAATGTTCTACAAAACTCTCAAAACCGGCATAACCAAGCTCAGCAATTAAGATTTCTGAAGCAGGCTGAAGAGGTTCAACTTTAAACTCGTAACCTATGTATATTGGATTTACCATTTAAAATGCATTCACAATAGCAAAGAAGTCTTCTGCTTTAAGTGAAGCACCGCCAATTAGTCCGCCATCTACATCTGGTTTTGAAAAGATTTCTTTGGCATTATCTGGCTTTACACTTCCACCATAAAGTATTGAAACTCCATCTGCAACATCGTTACCATACTTCTCAGCCAAGGTTTTTCTAATGAAGGCATGCATATCTTGCGCCTGATCTGGTGTCGCAGTTTCTCCTGTACCAATTGCCCAAACAGGCTCGTAGGCTAAAACAATGTGCTTAAATGCATCGGCACTTAAATGAAATAATGCATTTCTTATTTGGCTTTCTACAACTGTTTCTTCATTTCCTGCTTTGCGGTCAGATAGTTCTTCACCAAAACAAAAAATTACACGCATATCATTTGCCAATGCTGTATCAACCTTTTTTGCTAATGCCTCATCTGTTTCATTAAAATAAGCCCTACGCTCACTATGCCCCAGAATAACTGTTTTAATACCCACGCTTTTTAACATTCCTGCACTGATTTCACCAGTATAAGCGCCA
>JAGQZO010000235.1 GCA_020435515.1 Winogradskyella sp.
ATATCTAATCCAGCATTAGCATTTTGAATAACTGAAACAGTTACTACAGCTTGACCTCCTGTACAAAAAACAGCATCATCGCCATTATCAGGAACGGTATAAATGTAGTCTCCACCAACAAATGAAGACGGATCAAAAAACACATCATTGGTTGCAGATGTAAAGCCATTAGGCCCTGTCCAGCTGCCTATTGTGCTGACATCATTTCCTAATAAATCAAATAGATTAAAGATGCTTTCATCATTACATACTTGTATTGCGTTATCTGTTCCAGCACTATACTGCTCGTAGATTGTAAAAGAAAGGTCTGCTCTATCTAAACAATTATTAGCAGTAGTTGTAGAATAAACAAAATTGAAGGTTTGTTGACCGTTTATCTCTGGAATAATGAATGGGTTATTCACAAGATTACCTGTATCTACATCGAACCAATTTCCCAATGAACCAACGTATATAGGATCATCAACACCATTAGTATCTAAAAGCCCTATCAAGTCAATTGAACTACTAAGATCTGTTTCACAAAATGATAACCCAATCGTATTTTCACCTGCATAATTTTTTGGGTAGATTACAATAACAACCTCTGCTGATTCTTCATCACAAAATCCAGAAGAATCTGGTGTAGAAGTGCAAGCATCTAAATAATCTACAGCCGTAAAATCGTCGGAGCTACAATTCACCTCTGGACTTACCGTATATCTAAAAACATAAGTTCCTGGTTCCGCATCTACCAAACTAACTGTTCCAAGATGTGTGTATCCTATAGATGGTGTGCAACCTCCACTATTACTTACTAAACCTAAATTTGATGGCCCTGATATAAAGCTCCATTGTGTACAAGCATCTGAAGGGTAATCGAACAAAACTCCATTTTCACTCGTAAATGTTAACTGATCATAGAGATTAATTGTTGTGGGAAGCGAAGGATCGTCCTCACAAAACTCAGGAAAATTAGTTTGTAAAAAAGGTCTTAAATATTCGTAAAGTTTGAAACTAATAGTAGTAGAAGCATCCTCACAAACACCCGATCTTTGATCTACAGAATAAGTAAAATCAACATCTACACATCCAAATCTAGGATTATTAGCTATAATCTGTTGATAAATATCATTTATGTTTATTTCTGAATCTCCTAATGAAGCAACCTGCCCAAACATATCCATTTCCCAGGTTCCTTCAACATCTTCTAAGAGTAAAAATTCATCATCAGTTAAATCAATATCATTGTCAAAATCGGCATTTAATATTGAAGCTTCGCATATTCTTGTATTTTGAGCCAAGCCTGAGAATACCTGTCTCACAACTGAGATCTTAACCCTAGTCTCTTGCACAAGGTTACATGGTGCAATTCCTTCTACTCTATATACCAGTTCAAACGTTTCTTCATCTACCAAAGGAGGTCCTGACACGTAAGGTATCGTTACAAATAATTCAGAGCCATTGATATTTACAAAATTTGGGCTACTGCCTTCATAGATCCATTGTCCATTAGTATGAGGACTAGGCAATGATTCCAAGGCTTCAAAAAGATCCATATCTGGCAATGGGATACACAAGTCTGTAGGTGATGATCCTTCATCGCAAACCTGCACATTGACGTCATCTAAATTTGTTGGCAATGCAATACCCGAAAATGGGCCTAAAATTAAATTAATGGTCAATGCAACTGTGTCTGTACCACAGTTACTATTGGTTAACTCAAAACTATAATCGGTTGGTGTAGTAGAAGACTCATTTAAATCCCAAAGAAACAAATCACCTGTATTTTCATCTAATGCAAAAGTGAAATTTGGATCAAACCAAACACCAGCCTGAATAACATTACCTGTAAGATTGGTATATTCTTCGTATAAGTTAATTATACCGTCTGGTGTACCATCGTTGTCACCATCTATCTGTGTCATATCACAAATAACTATAGTTTCCTGCAAGTTACACTGTGCGCTGACAATCATTGAAGAAAACATGACCATCAGTAAAACAACCCCTCTTAAAATGTTCAATGTATATAAATTAATTGTGGTAAAAGATAAAAAAAATTACAATTGTAGCCTATTGCTTTCAAAATAATAAAATACTATTCAATAATATAAAAAAGGTCTTTATGGTGTAGAATTAGAAACCTGAAGCACTTTGCCATTATAGTATTTATTTCCTTTTAGTGAAAAGTCAAAAATATATTCTGCCATTTCTTTTGCTGTTGTTGGAGCTTTATAATCTGGAAAGGCCTCTCTAAGCATTTCTGTTTGCACAGCTCCCAAAGCTAAAACATTAAATTGAGGCCCAGTTTCTTTATATTCTTCTGCAAGTAACTCTGTTAATGTAATTACCGCTCCTTTACTAGAACTATATGCCGACAGCCCTGGAAATTTCATGCTACCCTGAATGCCTCCCATACTGCTTACAGTAACCACATGTCCATCGTGTTTCATGAAAGGAAGAACAATCCTAGTCATTTCTGAAACACCAAACACGTTTGTTCTATATACCTTTTCAAAATCTTGGAAAGTTGTATCTGCAAAAGGCTTGTTCAACAGCATGCCGGCATTGTTAATTAGAATGTCTACATGTTTCCACTCTGACTTTATAAACTCTTCAACTTTTTTATAATCTTCATTATTACATAAGTCAAATGCAAAAGATGTTATGTTTTCAAAATGCAAATTATTAACGGGTTGGGCATTTCTTGATAGAGCCAATACATTATGACCATGGTTAGCAAAAAGATGTACCAATTCAAAACCAATACCTCTACTTGTTCCTGTTATAATAATATTTTTACTCTTCATTTAGTACAACCTCTTTTGTTGATGAATTTATCATACCCTCCAACGCAGGTATCATTTTATTGATAAAATTGGTCATGTGTAGATAATCCATTTTATCAGCTTCATCGTCTACATGATGATAGTAGTCAAAGTTTGTAAAATCGAAAGTTGAAATGGCATGCGCTGGTATATTAAACTCTTTAAAAAATGGATAGTTATCCGATCTATAGAATAGTTGAAATTCTTTTGCTTTTGGAAAGAAACCTACAACTTCTTCGCCTGCATATTTATTAAGTATTGGTGCAAAATTAGAACGGTCGTAACCACTCATGTAGGCCATTGATTCATCTTGTGCTCTTGGGACACCAATCATCTCAAAGTTTATCATAGTGTAAGCATTTAATCCCTCTTCTTTTAAACGCTTTGCTAAATGTGCAGAACCTTTCAGTCCCATTTCTTCAGCTGAATACAGTGTAATAAGAATACTACGTTTGTTGGTTTTTGATTTAGAGAAGTATCTACCAAACTCCATGGCAGCAATCGTTCCTGAGGCATCATCATTAGCACCATTTGCAATACTATCCCCTTCAACTATTTTACCTTTTCCAATATGATCGTAGTGACCACCGAGAATTATAAATTCATTTTTAAGTTCAGGATCGTTACCTTCAATAACACCAACAACATTAAAACCAATTAATTCTGCTACGTTAAAGTAATCTCTATAGGTTTCAAAATAGGGTTTTATTCCATTTTTTTTGAAGAAATTCTCGATATAAACCGCTGCTTTTTCAATACCCTCACTACCTGTTGCTCTACCCTGTAATT
>JAGQZO010000236.1 GCA_020435515.1 Winogradskyella sp.
TTAACCTTTGATGTGCTGGTGCAGTTTATGGTTACTTTAGCTGTGGGTGAGGGTTTTAAAGCTCAAAATCTATTTCATCGTGTTCAACAAATACATGCGTTTCAATATATAACGGAAGACGACTGGCAATGGTGTCTAAACTTTATTACCAAAGGTGGAAAAACATTGAATTCCTATGAAGAGTTTCACAAAGTTGTTTTAGATGAAACTGGTAAGTACAAAGTAAAAAGCAGACGTATAAGCATGCTGCATCGCATGAATATTGGTGCTATTGTAGGAGAAGTTAACATGATGGTGAAGTACATGTCTGGTGGTTATATAGGCATGATTGAAGAATTTTTTATTTCAAAATTAAAACCTGGCGACAGCTTTATTTTGGCCGGACGAATCTTAGAGTTGGTTCAAATTAAAGACATGACTGTTTTAGTAAGACGAAGCAAAGCCAAGAAAGCTGTCTCGCCAAGCTGGTTAGGAGGTCGTTTGCCGTTAACATCGCATTTAAGCCATTATTTAAGAATGCAATTATCTCATGCTCTAGAACCAAGTCGATTAGAAAAAGAATTGCGATTTTTAAATCCACTTATGAGTAGGCAACACGAACACTCACATATTCCAAAAAATGATGAGTTTTTAGTGGAATTAATTGAAACTAAAGACGGCCATCACGTATTTATGTTCCCTTTTGAAGGTCGTTTGGTACATGAAGTATTTTCGGCATTAATGGCATACCGAATTAGTAAAATCAAACCTATTACATTTACCATTGCCATGAATGATTATGGTTTTGAGCTATTAAGCGATCAACCTATTCCTGTTGATAAAACTAATATTGAAGCTTTATTAAGTAAAGAAAATTTGATGAATGATGTTATTGCGAGCATCAATGCTTCAGAAATGGCATCGCGCAAGTTTAGGGATATTGCCGTTATTGCAGGATTGGTAGTGCAATCACAACCAGGAACACGAAAAAATAATAAAAGCTTACAATCGTCATCTGGATTGATTTTTAGAGTTTTGGAAGACTACGAGCCTGATAATTTGTTGTTAAGACAAGCATATACTGAAGTATTTAATCAGCAATTGGAAGAAGCAAGATTACAGCAAGCTTTTGAGCGCATTTCAAAAAGTAAAGTTATTGTTAAACACACCAAGTCGTTTACGCCATTAAGCTTTCCGTTAAAAGTTGATAGTCTTCGTGGTACTATGAGTGATGAGAATTTAGATAAACGCATACAACGAATTAAAGAACAATCCCTCAAAATGGATTAGATTGAAAATCATAACCGAACATATTACCATTAAAGACGAGGTTTTAGTCTTAACCAACCAGCGCGCCATGTATTGGGAGAGGCGCGGAGCATTGATTTTGTCGGATATTCATATTGGTAAAACCGCTCATTTTAGACGTCATGGAATTCCAATTCCAGATGGTATTCTTCAAAAGGATTTAGAACGTCTAAAGCAGTTAATTCTTTATTTTGAAGTGCAGCAGCTCCTTATTGTTGGCGATTTATTTCATGCCGAAGCTAATACCGACATGACTACTTTTAAACAATGGTTGAAGCAGTTTCAAGATTTAAATCTTATTTTAATAAAGGGCAATCACGATAAACAGCCTAAGAGTTTAATGTACGATTTAGATATTGAAGTTACAACCCAATTAGAAATTGAACCATTCATTTTTCAGCATGAGCCTAAAGACTACAATTCAGGCTTATTTACGGTTTCTGGTCATACGCATCCAGGTGTTTTAATTAAAGGTAAAGGAAAACAAAAACTTAAGTTACCATGTTATCAAATAACCTCAGAACAGTTGATTTTGCCTGCTTTTAGTCTCTTCACTGGTCTTAATACTAATGAAGTTCCTGATAATGCTATTTGTTATGCATTTACGGATTCTTCAATTTTTAAGTTTTAGTAGAATTGCACTTCATCGAATAATTAATACTTTTTATCGATAATTTAAAAATCTTTTATATGTTTGTCATCCCAAATTGATTTTTAGAGCTTAATGCTTTAACAACGAAACTATTAACCGATGAAAAACCTACTTAAAAGAACACTTTTAGTGTGTCTAGTTTTAACGCTATTTACCTGTACATCAGACCTCAGCGGAAATGATATTTCTGCAGATTTAACCCCTAGTCAACTTAATGATCCTTGCGTAGATCAAGATCCCATCACAAGGGTTATAAACAATGGAACAGTTACTATTGATTTTAAAGTAGTAGATAGTGATGGTGTGGTGCTAGTTGATATTCCTAACATACCTGCAAATACTACAACATCATGGGCTAGTTTTGAAGAAGGTGACGTGTTATTTTCAATAGATAGTAACCAGACATCTGTAAGTGATGAAAAAGTACAGCTTACAATGGGATCTTGTATGGCATACGAAATTGAGATTGATAGCAATAACGAAATAGTGTCTTATACACCTATTATTCTTTAGTGCATAGGATTATAATTTTTGTATTGTTCTTGTCTATAGTGAAAAACAGATAAGAACTACCTCCATCCTTTATTTTAAGCTTTTTTCTAATGTCACTTACAGATAGTGGAAAATTACGTGTGGTAACATTTGCTTTTTGTATCCCTAATTTAGAAAATTCTTTTTTGTTGAATGGGATGACCTTTTCTATATTGAAACGTCTCCCGGGAAAACTTATTAACTTATTTGAAGTGTATAAATGTGAATGTTTGTGCAGCTTATAAACATCGAGTACAGCACATACAGAGTTGAAGGCACCAGCTTTTAATATAGCCGAATTAGGCTCGTAGAGATAGGTGAGAGGCTCAGAGTATTCTGCAATTATATTTGATTCGTCATTATGGCTAAACTCGAAAATCTCATTTTCATTTTTTGCAATGTTGATGGTTTTTATTCTCAAGTCTTCTTCAAAATCGCGTTCTAAAACCCAAAGCAATTCTTTAACTTCATTATTTACTGCTACAACATTAAGTTGTTTCACCTGTTTTAATACGTTTTTTGTTGCAGATATGTCTAAAAGAGGCGATGTTTTTATCATCACGTTTTTAGCATATTTTAAAAATAGGCCTTGAAAGGTTTTTACATTTGGTGTACAGTCTGAAAGCAGAAAAACCTTGTTTTTAGAATCGTCTCTACGTGAAGGATCAATATAAATCCAATCGAAAGATGTATCCATTCGCTTTAGAGCATCAATACCATTCTCATTTAAGCAATTGATATTAGAGGCATCTAGAGATTTATAATTGTGTTTTACAATTTTAGAAAGTTCGTGGTTTATTTCGCAATGCGTTACGGTTTCAATTTGTTTTGAAAAATAGTAAGTATCGACTCCAAAGCCACCTGTAAGGTCTATTAAGGTTTTTCCAGAAACCAAATTGGCTTTGTAGCTTGCCGTAATTTCAGATGAGGTTTGCTCAATATTAAGTTTGTTTGGGTAATATATAGTTTTGGTTTGAAACCATGTCGGCAACTTTTTTTCACATCGTTTTTTGGCTTCAATCTGCTCAACTATAAGTCTTGCATCAACATCTTTAAATGGAATACCTTTGAGTAATAAGCTTGAAGTTTCTGATTTTAAATTTGAATTTATAAACTCTTGTATTTCAATATTTAAAATGTCCGTATTCAAACTGCTATTATAAACCTTCTGTAAGTTTGTTTACAATCTTGTGGCCAGATAAAAATTCTTTTAAAATCACTTTAATTGCTGTATAGGCTGGTACAGCAACAATCATCCCTACAATACCGAATAAGATACCAGCAATGATAATGATCAAAAAGATTTCCAACGGATGGGATTTTACACTTTTAGAAAATATAAAAGGTTGGCTAAAGAAGTTATCGACCAATTGTGCAATGATAAACCCAATCATTACATAAGTGGTTTTTGGCAAAATAACCTCGCTAAAACTTTCTCCTAGGTTGCTCGACATACTCAAAACAAGCATTAAAAACCCACTCACTAAAGGACCAACATAAGGCACTAAATTTAACAATGCACATAGGAAAGCGATAACTACAGCATTGTCAATTCCAAAAATGAGCAGAACGATGGTGTAAATAACAAATAAGATTAAAATCTGAAAAATTAGACCAACAAAGTAGCGCGATAATAGGTCTTTTATTTTGTTCCATGAACTTCTAGAACGCTCTTCATTTCCAGTTGGAACAAACATTAAAATGCCTTCTTCAAACAGTTTACTGTCTTTCAAAAAGAAGAATGAAATAAATAATACCGAAAACAAACCAATACTAAAGCTGCCAAAACCACTAACCAAACTATTAAAGAAGTCAGGTATTAATGAAAAATCTAACTTAGATAGTATGTTAGAGTCTTTTATAGATTGCTGAAAGTCAATATTGTTGAATTCAAAATAGGTGATAATCTGCTGGTATAAATTATCAAGATTTCGTTCTAGCTGATTAAAATCTAAGAGTGCTAAATTTTTACCTTGGTCTGTTATTAAAGGAATAAACATACCGATTAGTCCAGCTAATAATCCAATAAAAAAAAGCATAGTTACAACCACAGCAACAGTATTATTGAATTTTAACCGTCGTCTCAGAAACAAAACAATTGGTCTGCCAACCAAAGAAATTACAGCAGCAATGGCTATGTACACAATTACAGCTTGAATTTTATAAAGAAAAAATAAAACCAAAGCAATAGATAGAAGAATACCTAGAGCCCTAAGGATACCGTTTGCAATGATTTTTGAATTTTGGTTCATATCTCAAAGATGCTGAAATAAATTCAGCATGGCAAATTTAAGAATTAAGTTGTTTGGTAAATTCATAAAGCGCTATACTTGTTGCTTGTACTACATTCATACTGCTATTGTTACCATACATATTGATATGTACAATAGCATCACTTTGTCCTATAACTGATTCTGAAACACCAAAGTTCTCATCACCTATAATTAAAGCAATGGGTTTATTGTTGTTTATTTTGAAGGTGTTGATCTCAGTGCTATTTTCGGTAATTTCTAAAGCAATGATTTGGTGCGTTTCTTTTAATTGAAGTATCACATCATCAATCGTTTTTTCAATTCTGTGGCTCACGTATTTTTCGGTAGAACGCGATGTTTTGGTCATGCGTCTTCCTATAGGAATGTTATCTCCACAAAAAATAAGCTCTTCAATATTAAAGGCATCTGCAATACGAAATAAACTTCCAATATTAGGTGCATTCGTAATGTTGTCGCAAATTAAGGTAATAGGGTGCTTTTTCTTTTTAAAGTTTGAAGTGTAGTGGGTGAG
>JAGQZO010000237.1 GCA_020435515.1 Winogradskyella sp.
CCTAGATTGGCTGGTAATTTTGCCAAGCGACTTACCAATAGCATGTCGGTATTTAGATACTTTGTTGGGATTTCAAAATAGTATTTGTCATCAACTATATGAACATCAAACAATCCTTTGTCAGTTTCAGCATCTTTAGTAATTACCTTATCGTAGTCTTTTATTTTATCTTGCTTTTTGGATGGTGCTTGAGGTTTAGTTGCAACAGAAGATTGCTGATTTTTATTTTGAGATGCGTTTTTAGTAGTTGCACATGATAAACAAAAGCTTGCTACTAGTGATAGTATCAGAATTCTTTTCATTCGTAGAGTATTTGATTTTGGTTGAAAGTCTAAAGATAATTAATTGAAATGTAGTTTTTGATTATTTCTTAAAAGCTGTTAAAATGCTATGGTTATTCCTCACTTGTACAGTACTTTTGCAAAAAAAATTAGAATGCCAAAATTATTACCAACATTTAGATTAGTAGCCCTTTTAGAAGGTGTTTCCTATATATTATTACTTTTTATTGCCACTCCTGTTAAGTATTTGGCCAACGATCCACAGTATGTAAAACTACTAGGAATGCCACATGGAATTCTATTTATTGCTTACGTTGTTATGGCAGTTTTAATAAGTAAGGATATGCAATGGAATAACAGAACGTTATGGATAGTACTTATAGCATCCATTATTCCTTTCGGTACCTTTTATATTGATAAAAAATATCTAAAAACTATAAATGCTTAATATTAGACATTATATATACGATCTGCTTATAGAACGTGGTGCTTCGGAGACTACAGCGCAATATTTGAATATGTTGGCTTTATTGGTAGGACTGCTTATTATTGCGTTTATTATAGATTATATAACTAAGCGCATTCTTTGGAAATTCTCTTCAGGTATTGCCAAGCGCACCAAAACTAACTTTGACGACATCCTAATTAGCAATAAACTACCTA
This sequence comes from Winogradskyella sp., assembly GCA_020435515.1. GTDB lineage: Bacteria > Bacteroidota > Bacteroidia > Flavobacteriales > Flavobacteriaceae > Winogradskyella. The sequence goes on from JAGQZO010000237.1 coordinate 945, forward strand.
GAAATGTTGCGCACATAATTCCTTTGATTATTTTGATAGAGTTTGTGCCAGATGTATTTTCGGATTTCCCGTATTTTGAAAATATTATTGAAAACACACTAAAGGTCATAGCCATATTGCTGACCTTGAGAATTATTAGAAGTTTCTTCAATTCTATAAAAGATTACCTAAAAACACTACCACGTTATAAGGATAAACCGATAGATAGCTATATTCAAGTCTTCATGATTTTTGCTTGGATACTCGGTATTTTTGCTATTTTCTCAATTCTTACAGGTGTTACATTTTTGAAATTCGCTATTTCCCTAGGTACGGCCTCTGCGGTTATACTATTGATATTTAAAGATACCATTTTAGGATTTGTAGCTAGTATTCAGGTATCTATAAATGATATGGTTAGGATTGGAGACTGGATTACTTTTGAAAAGTATGGTGCCGATGGTGATGTTGTAGAAATTAATCTAGCCACCGTAAAGGTCCAAAACTGGGACAAAACCATAACCACGATACCAACCTATGCCCTTATTTCTGACTCGTTTAAGAATTGGAGAGGTATGATGAATTCTGGTGGAAGACGTATTAAGCGTTCAGTAATAATCAAAACTTCTACAATAAAGTTTCTGACAGATTCTGACATAGAACGTTTTAAGAAAATAGAGCTTATTAAAGATTATATAGAGCAGCGTTCTAAAGAAATCAAAAAATACAATTCTGAAAAAGGGGTTGATAAATCTATATTAATAAACGGCAGAAACCTTACCAATTTTGGCGTTTTTAGAAAGTATTTACAAACTTATATGGATAATCATTCTGCCATAAATAAAGAAATGACTCTAATGGTAAGGCAATTAGAGCCCACACCACAAGGCATTCCTATGGAAATCTATGCTTTTAGCAGTGATATTCGTTGGCAAAACTATGAGTATATAATTGGTGATATCTTTGACCACGTTTTAGCCTCTGTAAAATATTTTGATTTAGAGATTTATGAACTGGCTGTTGCCAAAACTAATTAATCCTCTAGCCTATCCTTTACAAATTCAACTTCGGTCTTTCCATGAGGTAAGGGTTTACCGTCTGGACCTAAGTTTACCATGATAATTTTATCTACGGTAAGAATGGTTTCTCTAGTCATTTTGTTACGTGCCTCACATTTCATGGTTAAGGAACTTTTGCCAAATTTTATAACCTCGATACCAATTTCAATGATGTCTCCTTTTTTAGCTGAAGCCATAAAATTGATTTCAGACATGTATTTGGTTACCACTTTAGAATTTTCAAGTTGAATGATGGTATATAGAGCCACTTCCTCATCTATCCATGCTAAAAGTTGTCCACCAAAAAGGGTGCTATTAGGATTTAAATCTTCGGGTTTTACCCATTTGCGTGTGTGAAATCTCATTTATTGTTTAATTGTTGATTCGTTGATTTGTTTTAATTAAAGTAGTGTTTGTTGTCCGCCAGAATCATCATTAGGAATTTTTAAATCCGTTCCTAACTCAGCATTAAGTTTTTTAATTAAATAAGCCGAAAGCAATGGCGATTCCTTTTCAATATTTTG
>JAGQZO010000238.1:0-631 GCA_020435515.1 Winogradskyella sp.
TTGCAACAAAAGCGTTGCACGCAGGGCATGATGTAAAAAACAATGGCGGAACAAGAGCAGTACCAATTTACCAATCAACAGCTTATGTTTTCAACGATTCAGATCATGCCGCAAACCTTTTTGCCCTTACCGAGGCTGGTAATATCTATACCAGAATCAACAATCCTACAAACGATATTTTAGAGCAACGTTTAGCCGATTTAGAAGGAGGTTTAGCAGCAGTAGTAACAGCCTCTGGTACATCTGCCATCTCAACAACATTGCTTACTTTGTTAAAAGCAGGCGATCACATTGTAGCCTCTAATAGCTTGTATGGCGGCACTTATAATCTATTGAGCGTAACATTACCAAGACATGGTATTACCACAACTTTTGTGGATCCTTCTAATCCAGAAAATTTCCAAAAAGCCGCTCAAGAAAATACTAGAGCATTTTTCATAGAATCTTTAGGAAATCCAAAGCTTGATGTTTTGGATATCGAAGCCATTTCTAAAGAAGCTAAGGCTTTTAAAGTGCCATTAATTGTAGATAATACCGTAGCCACACCTTATTTGTTGAATCCAATTGAATATGGCGCAAATATTGTAATCCATTCTCTAACAAAGTATATTAATGGGAATGGAACTGCGTT
>JAGQZO010000238.1:752-4601 GCA_020435515.1 Winogradskyella sp.
GCATTTATTGCAAAAGTAAGAATTGAAGGATTGAGGGATTATGGTGGAGCATTAAGTCCGTTTAACGCCTTTCAAATCATTCAAGGTTTGGAGACCTTAGAATTACGTATAAAAAAGCATAGCGAAAATGCCTTAGAACTTGCCAAGTGGTTACAAGAACAACCAGAAGTAACTTGGGTGAATTATCCTGGTTTAGAGTCGAGTAAATACTATGATTTAGCCAAAAAATATTTACCAAAGGGACAAAGCGGAATTGTAACATTTGGAGTAGACGGTGGATATGAAGCCGCAAAAGTCATAGCAGATAAAACCCAATTATTCTCATTATTAGCCAACATTGGTGACACAAAGTCTTTAATCATTCATCCAGCCAGTACAACACATCAGCAATTAAGTGATGATGCCCAAGAGAGTACAGGTGTAACCAAGGATTTGATACGTCTGTCTGTGGGTATAGAAAATATCGAAGATTTAAAAGCCGATCTAAGAGAGACTTTCAAGCTAATTCACAAGAAATATCTGGTTTAAAATCTGTTTTCTATTAGGGTTGCTAGTTAAACTGGGTGAGAGCAATCTCACCTGGTTTAACAATTTAATTCATCAAATGCTTACAATATATCTACAATGAGCGTACTAAAATTTATAGAGATAGACCATTTTGAATTATGTAATGGTAAGAATATAAGCCTAAGACTAACATATGAGTTGTTTGGTCAGCCATTAGGCAAACATCCAATAGTTTTGATAAACCATGCGCTTACAGGAAATTCAACTGTAACTGGTGAAACGGGTTGGTGGAATGATATCGTGGGAAAAGGAAAAGTCATAAACACGGATAGTTATTCTGTGTTGGCTTTTAATTGTCCTGGTAATGGCTATGGTGGAATTGAAGAATCATTTGTGTTTGATTACCAATCATTTACAGCTAGAGATATAGCACGTATATTTTCAGAAGGCTTAAATCGATTACGGATATATAACTTGCATGCTATAATTGGTGCGTCTGTTGGAGGTGGCATTACTTGGGAATTAGCCGCTCTACGACCAAACCTAGCGGAATATGTAGTGCCAATTGCGGCAGATTGGAAATCTACAGATTGGGTAATTGGCAACTGTTACATTCAAGATGAAATACTAAACCATTCATCACAGCCACTTTTTGATGCCAGATTGCATGCTATGACCTTTTACAGAACACCAGAGTCTTTTGCTGCCAAATTCAAAAGAGAAAAGCAAGGAAAGGATGCTTTTAAAATAGAGACGTGGTTGGCACACCATGGCGAAAAGCTTGAAAGCAGGTTTCAGTTGTCTGCCTATAAAATGATGAACCAAATTTTGAAAACCATTGATATTACAAAAGGAAGAGGTTCATTTACACAGATGGCAAGACAAATCACATCCCATATTCACATCATCACCATTAATTCAGATTTACTGTTTAAATCAGAAGAAAACTGGAACACCTTTGTAGAGTTAAAATCCATAAAGGAAAACGTCACCATTGGAGAGCTAAAATCTAACGATGGGCATGATGCCTTTTTAATAGAGCATCAACAACTCACTAAGTTATTAAAACCAGTTTTTAGCCTAAAACAAGAACACTATGACGACCATACATCTAGCTATATTCGGAATTGGTAATGTAGGCTCTACATTAATCAATCAAATACAAAAGATTAAATCTGAACTTTTAAAAACTAAGCACATAGCAATTAAAATTCCTGTGATTGCGAATTCTACTTTGGCTTTTTTTGCTGATGATAACGAAATGAACTGGAAATTGGATTTCGAAAAATTTTCAGAACCCTACACTATTGAAGATATAATCTATCATTTTAAAGGCTTAAACGTAGAACATGCCATTACTATTGATGTGACAGCTAGCTCCGAATTTGTGGCGCATTACGAAACATTAATTGAAAACGGATTTCACATTGTTTCTGCCAATAAAGTGGCGAACACCTTAGGCTATGACTTTTACAAACGATTAAGGACAATTTTAAAAACAAACAACAAAGAATTTCTCTACGAGACCAATGTGGGTGCTGGGTTACCAATTATAGAAACGGTTAAGAGCTTACACCAAGCTGGAGAGCAAATAACAAAAATAAAAGGAGTGTTTTCGGGCTCATTGAGTTATATATTCAATCAGTTTTCAGAAGGAGAGTTGCCATTTCATCAGGTACTGAATAATGCGGTTGATCAAGGATTAACAGAGCCAGATCCTAGAGACGATTTATCCGGAAAAGATGTGGCACGAAAACTATTGATATTAGCTAGAGAACTTGGTGTTAAAGCGGAATTGAGCGATGTGAAAATTGAATCTTTAGTACCAAAACAACGTAACGGAAACATAACACAACAGCAATTTAACCTACAAGTGCAGCAGCTAAATGGTGTTTTTGGAGCTCTTAAATCTAGACTTAAAAACGAAACTGTATTGCGTTATGTAGGCTTATTGAATGTGGTTGATGGTTCGCTCGAGGTTAAGTTAGTTGCAGAGCCCAAAGCGTCTCCTCTAGGCCAGTTAAAAGGAACGGATAATTTGTTTGAAATTTATACTGATGTTTACAAAGTGCAGCCTTTGGTCATACAAGGGTCTGGTGCTGGTAAATCAGTCACAGCAAGAGGCGTCTTGTCTGATATTATAAAATTATCAACCCATTTACAGAAGTTTTATATAGGTAGATTTGTATAATAGTTTCTTAACGTTTTATTGCCCTAAAACTAATCTAGGTGTTTTTTTTATTGTTCAATTTTGCTGAAAACCCAAATCCATGAAAAAATATAAATTAGAACTAGGTTTTGCTTTAAAGCTATTAGCCATTACGGTATTATCTTTAGTGGCAACCTTGTTTTTTTAATTAATAATTCTCTTACTTTTGCCAGTAACCAATTTAATATGAGGTACTGGCTTACAGGTATTACAATTTGTCTTGGGTTATTATTGTTTTCCCAGAACGATAACGCATCAAATTCGTATTTAGATGTCAATTATTTCTCAGGAACAATTGCACTTCACAATAATGATATATTGCATCTTATTACAGGACATCCCGAAGGGATGATCTTAAGTTGGAATAAACAAACCTTTGGTGAGGAAGCTTGGCAGCAGCGTTTTAATTATCCAGATTATGGAGCGTCATTTATTTATCAGGATTTAAAAAATGAGGTACTGGGCGAAAATTACGGACTCTACGCACATTATAATTTCTACTTTTTTAAACGTAACGTAATGTTTAGGATTGGGCAAGGGATTGCTTATAATACGAATCCTTATGATAAAGTTGAAAATCATAAAAACATAGCTTTTGGTTCTCATCTGTTAAGCTCTACTTATGTGATGCTCAACTATAAAAAAGAGCGAATTTTTGATCGGTTTGGTTTGCAAGGTGGCTTGTCTTTGGTACATTACTCAAATGCTAATGTAAAAGCGCCCAACACTAGTGTTAACTCAATGACATTAAATTTAGGTGTAACCTATAGCTTGGATGAAGAAGAAGCCGAATATATAGATAATCTTACCGACGAAAAGTTTACAGAACGTATTAAGTACAATATTGCTTTTAGAACCGGTATTAATCAGAGCGATATTATTGGTAGCGGACAATTTCCGTTTTACATTCTCTCTGCTTATGCAGATAAACGCTTAAGTCATGTTAGTGCCATCCAATTTGGTGCCGAGGTCTTTTTTTCAAATTTTTTAAAAGAACTCATTTATTATCAGTCGGTCTCTTTTCCAGAGCTGGATGTTAGCGGAGACGAAGATTACAAGCGTGTAGGTTTGTTTGTGGGTCACGAGTTGTTTATCAATAAAATGTCTATTGAGTCACAAATAGGCTATTATGT
>JAGQZO010000238.1:4615-5230 GCA_020435515.1 Winogradskyella sp.
TATTATCCTTTTGATTTTGAAGGAAGAACCTATCTCAGGATTGGTTTAAAACGTTATTTTGGAAAGAAATTTTTTGGTGCCATCACCTTAAAATCGCATGGTGCAAAAGCCGAAGCTGTTGAATTTGGTGTAGGTGTAAGATTGTAAATTTGTCATTCCTGAGTTGGTCACTGAGCGATGGTCACTGAGCGAAGTCGAAGTGAGTCGAAGTGAGGCAGGAATCTATTTTTTTAATATGAAGAGAATTATTCTTGTCTTGATTTTGTTAATATTCGCTTGCAATAGTGAAGATGTTAACGATTGTTTTCAAACAGCTGGAAATATAATTCAACAAGAGGTTGAGGTTGCTGATTTTGAAAGCATTTTGATAAACAGAGATATTGAGGTAATTATCACGGAAGCGATAGAATATAAAGTAACTATTGAAACTGGTGAGAACTTGCTCAACGATGTTAGGGCTGAGGTCATTGGTGATAGATTAGTACTTACCGATAACAACACATGTAACTATGTTAGAGAATATGGTATTACAAAAATATATGTAGAAGCGCCAAACCTCACTGAAATAAGGAATTCTTCCCAGTATGAACTGTCATCAAACGGTATTTTAAGCTT
>JAGQZO010000239.1:0-262 GCA_020435515.1 Winogradskyella sp.
AGAGTAAATATGCTGATTATTATATAAACAGAATAGACTAAGGTTTTAATACTTAATGTGTGAAAATATTAGATAGGTACATACTTATCACATTCTTAAGGACGTTTTTTAGCGTCTTTATTATATTCATGTTCATCTTTGTGCTTCAAGGTGTATGGCTTTATATATCTGAGCTTGCTGGCAAAGACTTAGACGTTTCTGTAACCGCAAAGTTCATTCTCTATTACATGCCAAAGCTTATTCCTTTGGTTGTACCATTAAC
>JAGQZO010000239.1:462-2832 GCA_020435515.1 Winogradskyella sp.
ATCGCCAAAGTGAAGCCTGCCTTAGCCATTGCTGAAGGTCAATTTAACGAAATCGGTAATATAAATATCAAGGTAGATAAAAAGACAGGAGACCGAGGTCAATATCTAGAGAATGTAATTATACATGATAAGAGTTCTGCAAGACTTGGCAATTATAAAGTCATCATATCTGAAAAAGGAGAATTAAAAAGCAGTGTAGATTCTAATGTATTGCAGTTAGAACTCATAAACGGTAACTATTACGAAGAAATTATAGATAAAGATAATCGTAGGAACATAAATAGACCTCATGCTAAAAGTTATTTTGACAGCTACACCATAAACGTAGATTTAGAAATTCTAAATGATGAAGATCTTGATGAAAAAAATTATAGTGGAAAACACACAATGTTAAACGTTAATCAACTCGAATATACTATAGATAGTTTAAATGGGCAACGAAAAGAAGATTATAAAACCTTATCACGTACATTATACAATCGTACTACTTACGAAGCATTGAATCTTAATATTAGCATTGAAAAAGATTCCTCTTTTACTGGTAATGTATTAGATCTTTTTCCAGTAAGTAAAAAAGGACAAATTATAAATCTTGCATTAAATTCCGCAAACAGTACAAACCAAATTATAGACTCTAACAAAAAGAATTTTGAAGCTAAAGCCATTTGGTTAAATAAGCATATCATAGCCTTTCACGATAAGTTTGTACTAGCTTTTGCTTGTGTTATTTTATTTTTTGTGGGAGCACCTCTTGGTGCTTTAATCCGAAAGGGTGGTTTGGGCTTACCAATTGTAATTGCAGTTGTGTTGTTCTTAACCTATCACTTCTTTGGCATTTTTGCAAAAAATAGTGCTGAAAAAGGAAGTTTTAGTCCAATAATTGGCTCATGGCTATCAACAGCTATCATGCTTCCGTTGAGTATTTATTTAACAACAAGAGCGACAAATGATAAGGGCGTTTTTCAGTTTGATGGAATTATAGTTCCGCTAAAACGACTATTCACGCCTAAAAACAAATTTCAACTTTCTGAAAGTGAGACTAAGTCTTACAACTATTACAAAAAGTATTCGGTACAAGAGTTAGTTAACGTTATAAAAGAGCAAGGTGAATTTGACCTTGATAAAAAACCGAAAGAGATAGCATTGCATAACCTTCTAAATAGAAATATTCCTCTAGAAAATCTAAAAAAAGAAGGTTTAGAAATCGATGATAAACTTGTTAAAGGTAAAAGCTTACTAAAAGATTATAAAGACTATTCTAAAACAAGTTTAGTGAGTTTTCTTATTGGTGGTGCTTTACTTGGATTACACTTCATCTGTAAGAACAATAAATTACCCGAAATAGCTGATGCCTCACTAAGTTTGAGTATTGTTGCTTTGATATTCTTTGCAATCTATGTTGTTGTGGATGCATTTGTATATTCAAAATTCTATAAAGCTATTGGTCAAAAAGATAAACGAATCAATCCTATCCTTTTAATTCTTTCACTTCCACTCTACCCTTTAAAATATGTTATCCTTAGAAATAAGATTACATACGACTTCTATCAAAGTTGTATTCATAACATTAAATAACCGTATCTTTGCATAACTTAACTCATAGGTTATGAACACTAGTATGAATACAAAGACTAAGCTGAACACCATTGAAGAAGCCATTGAAGATATTCGTCAGGGCAAAGTAATTATCGTTGTAGACGATGAAAATCGTGAGAATGAAGGAGACTTTTTAGCAGCTGCTGAAAAGGTAACTCCTGAGATGATCAATTTTATGGCCAAACATGGTAGAGGTCTTATCTGTACCCCTCTTACAGAGCATCGATGTGAAGAATTAGAGCTTAATATGATGGTAAGAAACAATACTGACCCTATGGAAACAGCCTTTACGGTTTCTGTAGACTTAAGAGGTAATGGAGTGAGTACAGGTATTTCTGCTAGTGATAGAGCCAAGACTATCAAAGCTCTCATAAATAAAGACACAAAACCTTTTGAACTGGCAAGACCTGGTCATATTTTTCCGCTCGTTGCTAAAGAAGGAGGTGTATTGAGACGTACTGGCCATACTGAAGCTGCAATAGATTTTGCACGTTTAGCCGGCTTTGAACCTGCTGGAGTTATCGTAGAAATAATGAATGAAGACGGAACCATGGCGCGTCTTCCTCAGCTTCTGGAAGTTGCTAAAAAGTTTGATTTAAAAATTGTTTCAATTGAAGATTTGGTAGCGTACCGTATGGAGCACGATTCCTTAATCGAAAAGAAAGAAGATTTCAATATCGAAACACGCTTTGGTAAATTTAGATTGAGAGCGTATTTGCAAACTACAAATAATCAAGTTCATATTGCACTTACAAAAGGTACATGGAGGTCTGA
>JAGQZO010000240.1:0-162 GCA_020435515.1 Winogradskyella sp.
AACCTTCTTTTTTAGAAAAACAGACAAAACCACCAAAACAATATACAGAAGCCTCTCTCCTACGTGCTATGGAAACCGCAGGCAAACAGGTGGATGATGATGAGTTGCGTGACCTAATGAAAGAAAATGGCATTGGACGTCCTTCTACACGAGCAAACATTA
>JAGQZO010000240.1:333-4542 GCA_020435515.1 Winogradskyella sp.
AGTGCCAATGTCTTTATAAAAGGCATGAAGCGTATGGTGGATGCTCTAGTATATGAGGTACGCAATGAAAAAGTAGAAACACGCATTTCTGCAGTTAATAACAAGCCAACGGTTATAACGAAGTCGAAAAGCGAAAAACTAATTGGTGCTACTTGCCCAAAATGCCAAAAAGGGCAACTGTTAAAAGGAAAAAATGCCTTTGGTTGTAATCGTTATGGCAAGGGTTGTGACTTTTTGTTGCCTTTTCAATTTGCTGATAAGAATATATCAGAGAATCAGTATTTAAGGCTATTAAGTAAAGGTTCTACTGTTAATCTAAAGGGTTTTATGATAAACGGTAAGCCTATTGAAGGCTTATTACGTTTTGATGATGATTTCAAGCTAAAACTAGAGCAAAAGCAAATCACAAAAAGGCAGGTTAAAGCTGGTGATGCTTGTCCTAAATGCAAAGCAGGTATCATTTTAAAAGGAAAAACTGCTTTTGGATGTAGCAATTATAAAACGGGTTGTGACTTTAGGTCTAGCTTTAATTAGGCTTCTACTGGGCTCAGCTTGACATCAAAACTTAGATAGACTTGATTGGAATATAAAAATCCTCTTCAGAATCTGGACTTCCGTTTTTGTACTTCTCACCCATCACTTGAAAATGTGGTCTATCGTCCATTATATACCCAGATTTAGGCAACCATTTAGACATAACTTTTTGATACGTTTCACTAGCATTCATACCTTTATGAAGAACTTTAAGGTACTCACCTTCTGGAATAGTAAAACCCTTCATGCCTTTTGGTATATCTAAAAGCTCTGACACTTCTACACAAGCCCACATATTAAAGTTATCTTCAGGCTCTCCATTTTCTTTTAAGGTAAAGGTCTGCATCGCTATTAAAGTATTATTGGCTGAATTGGTTATTTCATGTCTTCTTGGTGAAAACTGTTGCCATAAAGTTCTTATTTTGTGAGTTTCATGTCGCTGCATACTAATAAAAATACCTACAACATACATCTCAGATTTTTGGATAACTTGAAGTGTCATTTAAATATCATTTCAAAAAATAAAAGTATAAAAAAAGCGTAAGATGGAGTCTTACGCTTTTCAATTGGTACTTATTTGTACTAATTTAACTAACTAATCAATCAACCTAATTTTTTACATTTTTGGCAATACAACGGTGTCAATGACATGTATAACACCATTGGATTGGTTAACATCTGTAATGGTAACTGTAGACGTATTTCCGGCTGTGTCTTTCAAGACAACATTATCACCATCCATCATGGCTGTTAACTCAGCGCCATTAACCGTTGTAAACACTGCTTTTCCATCTCCTTTTTTTATGGCTTTTGCAATATCCTTTGCACTATATTTTCCTGCTAAAACATGGTATGTTAATACTGCCTGCAGTTTTTCTTTGTTTTCTTTCTTTAATAATGTAGACACTGTTCCTTCGGGTAATTTATCGAACGCGCTATTTGTAGGTGCAAACACAGTAAAAGGCCCATCACCTTGTAAGGTTTCTACTAAACCTGCTGCTTTTACTGCTGCTACTAAAGTGGTATGATCTTTAGAATTTACCGCATTGGACACAATGTCTTTAGTAGGATACATTTCTGCACCACCTACCATTTTTGTGTCTTGTGCAAAAGCATTTGTACTGAACATTAATGCTAAGGCAAATGTTACTGTTGGAATTAAATTTTTAATCTTCATAGTTGTAAGTTTTTAATGAGTTATTTCTCTACTTACGGAAATATGATGTTTAGGGTTTGAAAAAATCAAAAAAAAATTAAAAAAAAGCCACTATCATCGATAGTAGCATATAACAGTTTGATGTGAAGGAATTACGCTTTTTTTACTTTAACAGCATTCATGCCTCGCTGACCCTTTTCAAGCTCAAAGGTAACCTTATCATTTTCTATGACATCGTCCAAAACACCAGTAACATGCATAAAATACTTTTCGTTTGTTTCTGTATCTAAAACAAAGCCATACCCTTTAGAACTGTTAAAAAAAGAAACTTTGCCTTTCCTTACAGGATCAAATTCTTCTTTAACATCTTCTTTTTTGGGAATACCTATTTCGATGTTTTTAGCTTTTATCTTAACTTTCATTGAAGGATCCGGAGGAGTGTCGGTAAGATTTCCGTTATGGTCTACATAAGCCAATGGTATTCCTGTGGAGCCGTTTTCTTCCTTGGTCAATTTGCGAGCTTCCATTTTTTTTCGTTTATCCTCACGTTTTTTTAAGCGTTTTTTTTCTTTTTCTGTTTTACTAAATGTTTGCTGTGATCTACCCATTCAATCTAATTTGTAGTTAATAAATATGCCTGCTCATGAAAATATACAATGCAAACAAGTTAATTAACTTAACAATGAAAGTGTGTTAGACCAAAAAGATAACTAAGAATTAATGTTATTTGTGAGGTGTATCTTCAATAAACTTTATCAAAGGTACTGTTTTAAATATTATTTAACGAAACCTTTACAGGTATTTATTTTATTATTTAAAGAGTTGTAGCTCTCGTTATTTACTTTATACCACCTCTATACTTTAGCTTTTCGCCATTAGCATTAACCAACTCTAAAAAGGCTATGCCATTTGGCTTTACTTCAATCGTAGTGTTGTATACACCTATTCTAAAGCTGATAGAAATTTGATGGATTTCGTCATCAAAATTGACACTGTAATTTTCTAAACTACCTTTTAGCATTACTGGTTTGTCTGTATCTAATGTTGCCAAAGAACCATGAATATTAGATTCAGTGATTGATATGGTATTAGCATTTTGAGCAACTTCACCTCTCATGTCTCCACTAAAAACCCAATTGGCTATAAAACTGAAATTCTGGGATTCGACTATTCTCTTATTGAGGTCATACATTGCTTGTACTTTTTCTTCTTTAGTTAATGGGTTTTGAGAAAAACCAACAAAAGGCATTGCTAATGCAAATAACAAACAAATTAAAAATAGCTTCTTCATGATTCTTATTTTGGCTCTAATATAGTGTTAATTCTTTCAATACAATCGTTGTAATGGTATTTTGTATCTGTATTTATAGCACCTTTAGAAACAGAAGACAAAACTTGTTTCAACTGGTTTAATTCACCTCTTACAATAGATCTTACGTCAGATTGGTTAACATTAAAATATTGACTAATTCTATTAGGATCTATTTTTTCTGTCATTAAATACTCCATTCTATCAATATATGCGCGCTGTAGATTTCTTCTAAAAACCGAAACGTTAGATGCTGCTCTAGTTTCAGACCAAATGCCAAGTCGCACATCTTTCATCATATCCAATGCTGAATAATTACTATCTTCCATAGCCTTATGGTCTATGAGTCTTCCCAAACGCTCAAAGCTCATCAAACTATTTAAGTGACGTACTTGTACACTTCTTATTCTGTCTGTATAACCTGCATAATCAATGTTTTTCAAAATAGTTTCGTCTATCAACCAATCTGGTGTATCAAATGCGTTTTTGTGCAACCACTGTATTGCTGATTTTTGATATGCCCTATCAACAGGATTATACACCAACCCTTTTTGAGATGGATTTTTAGTGTCCTCTACTACTCCACCTACATGCGTTACCACATGACCTACATAACGGCTCCAGACACCTAAAAGCTCTCCATAAAGCTCCTCTAGGTCCTCATAATTATTGGTTTTATCGCTTGTCCAACTTGGTAAATTTTTAGCAACTATTTTAAGATTATTTAGGCCATAAGTACTTGCTTTGATGCTATTATTTCCAATGTCTTCAGTTTGAGCTGTTGGATCAAAGCGGCTACTTTGCTTTCCGAATTTATAAATCGGGTTTCCTGCTTTTTCTGTAATCCAACCATCTAAGGTTTCTTTTTCATCATCAGCTGATTTCGCTTCAGGAATGTAGCGATAACCATAGTTAATGGCATAATCATCATAAGGTCCTAATTGGCGTACAAAACGAATATTTTTATCACCTGGTTGTGCAATGTAATTGTAACGTGCATAATCCATTATAGTAGCTGCAATTCCGTTTTTTTGTGTAAAAGCTCCATCTCGGTAACTTTCCACGTCATAGGCGTAGCTAGCACTCATATTATGAGGCAAGCCTAATGTGTGTCCGACTTCATGAGCAATAACCATTTTCATCATTTCACCAATTTCCTCATCAGGTGTGTTTAAAGTTCTGGCCGAAGGGTTTGCGGCACCGGTTTCTA
>JAGQZO010000241.1 GCA_020435515.1 Winogradskyella sp.
ATACGTTTTGGTAAATCTATTGAATTGTGTGGTGGTACGCATGTTAAGAATACAGGTGATATTTGGCATTTCAAAATTGTGTCTGAAGGTGCAGTAGCAGCCGGAATAAGACGTATAGAGGCTATTACCAATGATGCCGTAAAAGACTTTTATTTTGAAAACAACAGAGCTTATTTCGAAATGAAAGATCTATTGAATAATGCGCAAGAACCTGTAAAAGCATTACAAAATTTACAAGAAGAAAATGCGAGTTTAAAAAAGCAGATAGAACAACTTTTAAAGGATAAAGCTAAGAACTTAAAAGGTGATCTTAAAAATGAAATCACTGAGCTTAATGGTGTAAATTTCATTGCCAAAAAAGTAGATTTAGATGCTTCAGGAATTAAAGATCTATGTTTTGAATTGGGTGGTGAAGTTGATAATCTTTTTGCTTTATTTGGTGCAGAAAATGATGGAAAAGCTCTATTATCTTGCTATATTTCTAAGGACTTGGTTTCAGAAAAAGACCTTAATGCAGGACAAATTGTTAGAGAACTAGGTAAGCACATTCAAGGTGGAGGTGGAGGTCAGCCTTTCTTTGCGACTGCTGGAGGTAAAAATCCAGCTGGCATAGAGGATGCTTTGGAAGCTGCAAAAAATTATCTATAGTTGATACTTCTCGCAAAGATGCAGAGTCGCAAAGATTTTTAGACTAATATGATATAGTATTAAGTTTAAGTTTCTTTTAGCAAGAAGTAAATTTGATGCTGAGAAAAAACACATGATATGACCGAAAATGATATTTCTAGAATCATAGTTGATATTTGTTATCAAATTCATGTAGAGCTTGGTCCAGGTTTATTAGAGTCGGTTTATGAAGAGATTTTGTTTCAAGAACTTAAAAATGAAGGTTTAATTGTTGAAAGGCAAAAACCTTTGCCTGTAATTTGGAGAGGTAAAGCATTAGATTTGAGTTACAGAACTGATTTAATTGTAGAACATAAAGTTATCGTTGAAATAAAATCCGTTCAAGAGATTCATCCTGTTCATCCAAAACAATTATTAACCTATTTAAAGTTGTCCGGATTAAAACTTGGGCTGCTCATAAACTTTAATAGCCCTTTAATTAAAACAGGAATCATAAGAATTGTTAACGGGTTATAAATCTTATAAAAACTTTGCGTCTCTGCGCTTTAGCGAGAAATAATGAACCTACAAACCAACATAAAACTACAAAAACAACAGCATCATCAAATAGATTACCGTTCTAAATTGATGTTATTGGGTTCGTGTTTTTCTGAAAATATTGGTAGTAAGTTTGAATATCATAAGTTTCAATCTGAAGTAAATCCATTCGGCATTTTATTTCATCCTATAGCGATAGAAAACTTAATAACACGGAGTATAAATCAGGATTTTTATATTGATGAGGAGATAGTGTATCAGAATGAAATTTACAGCTGTTTTGATGCACATTCAAAACTCAACTCGCCAACTAAAGATGCGTTGTTGGACAATTTAAATACTCAACTTAAATTAACAAGCCAGTATCTCCATTCTGCTTCCCATATCATTATTACTTTAGGTACAGCTTGGGTTTACAGATATATTGCAACTGACAAAATAGTGGCAAATTGCCATAAAATTCCACAAAAGCAGTTTTTAAAAGAGTTGTTGTCCATTGAAGATATTGTCGCCTCTTTAGAAAATATTATGACTTTGGTACGAAGTGTCAATCCAAAAGTAAACTTCATTTTTACAGTGTCTCCAGTAAGGCATCTTAAGGATGGTTTTGTTGAAAACAACAGAAGTAAAGCACATTTAATAACTGCAATTCATCAAGCTATTAAAGGAAATCGGTCACTGAGCGAACTCGAAGTGTATTTTCCGTCTTATGAGATTATGATGGATGAACTTAGAGATTATAGATTTTACAATCAAGATATGATCCATCCAAATGATTTAGCGATAGATTACATTTGGGAAAAGTTTAAAACAGTTTGGTTAACAGAAGATGCTATTTTAACTTCGCAAAAAGTAGCTAGCATTCAAGCAAAAAAAGCGCATCGTCCGTTTAATCCTCATTCTAAAGCGCATCAAAAATTTCTTGCCAATCTTCAGTTAGAAATTGAAGATATCCAAAAGGAACTTCCTCATATTAAGTTCAATTGATTCTATCGAATAGGTCGTTTCAATCTTTCTTTTACCATTTCAAAAGACTTTTTACTTGTACGTTCCCAACGGTAGATATTATGCTTTTTAGCTTTTGTATCCTTTTGTCTTTCTTCTTTTTCACGAATCTCTTTAACCCAACTAAACCGTTTTCTAACAATTGATTTAATCAACTCATCACTGTCTTGTAAATACTCTAATGTGTTGAGGGCTGCGATGGATACGTTTTTAATTTTATCATCAATGGCAATTAATAATACAGGAATAGAAGATGATTGACCAACAAATTCTAATGCTTCAGCTGCCAGTTGTCTTGTTTTATAATTACCGTGAGTTAAGGCATATTCAAGTTTGTTAGTGGAGTTTGTATCAATCCAATAATTAATGACTTTCTCAGAAGGTTGAGTAAGTTTCATTTTAAATAACCAATATGAAAATTGAAATAGCATGTATGACGTTTTCAGGTAATTATTGGTAGTGGATTTTTAATTTCTGTTACAAGAAATTCATCAAATATTGTCTAGAATAGTCTAGTTTGAAATGTGTAAATATATAAAAATCAGAGTCTTGTAAAAATATACGCAATTCATCGTATGTTTTGCCATCATCTTATTGTTGAGATTTGCCTCAGTATTAACCAATAAATTAAATCAACAATGAGAACTTTTAAAATCTTTATGTTATTAGTAATGACACTACCTTTTGTAACATTAACATCATGTAGTAGTGATGATGATGGTGGAGGTGGTGGTAACGCTCCATCAGGAACTTTAGTTGCAAAAGTAGATGGTACCAGCTATGAGTCTTGGGAAATATCTTCTTCTGCAACAATAGCTAACAATGGACAGAACCTCATTATTATAGCTTCTAATAGTGATGGTAATGCATTTTCTTTTACAATTTGGGGTTATAATGGTGTAGGAACCTATGATTTAGATGGTTCTGTACTCGGTACTGTTAATGTAGCCTCTTATTCAGAAACCGCTGTAGATCTCAACAATCCGCAAAATTCAACTACAGAAATTTGGCAAGCACCATATGACAACTCAATGGTAGGATCATTAAGTGTATCTGAAGAAACAG
>JAGQZO010000242.1 GCA_020435515.1 Winogradskyella sp.
AATAAAAATCAATAGTATTTATTTAATATAGAATAATATTCTTTAATTTAATTATTTAATAGAATGTTAATCTTTATTTTTAGTCAAATTATAATATCTTCCGAAAAATATTAATCAAATGTTAGATACAGTAGATAAAGAGTTGCTAAAGCTTCTTCAAAAAGATAGTAAACAGACCAACAAAGCACTTTCTAATGTCTTAGGTCTTTCTGTTACAGCTGTTTACGAGCGTATTAGAAAGTTGGAAAAAAATGGCATCATCAGTAATTATGTTGCGTTGATAGATAAAAAGAAGGTATATAAAGCTTTTGTTGCCTTTTGCCATGTTAAGTTAATACAGCATTCTCAAGATTATGTTATGAAATTTGAACGAGAAGTTCGTAAATTAGACGAGGTACTAGAGTGTTATCATATCAGTGGAGACTATGATTATTTGCTAAAAATATTAGTTGAGGATGTAGAGGCGTTTAGGGATTTTATGGTAAAAAAACTCACGAATATAGACCATATCGGTAGTACACACAGTATGTTTATGATTAACGAAGTAAAGCACACCACTGCAATAACATTGTAATATGCAAAGCTTAAGATACAGGCTTGTTGAGTTTTTTATCGTATTTGTCTTAATACCGATAAGTTTTGTGTTGGAGTTTCAACTATGGGTTAAACTAACGATGGGATTACTAGGTTTTGTTTATGTGGTTTACGTTCTTCTTAAGGTTGAAAACAATAAGTTCAAAATAAGGCAGCATATTAATTGGACTCAATTTTGGCAAAGAACCTTTATAAAATTATTTGCGGTAGCCATTATTACTAGTGTATACATGTATGTATTAGACAATAAAAATCTATTCATTGTTATAAAATCAAAGCCTATGTTATGGGTGGCAATTTTATTCATATACTCTGTTTTTTCCGTATATCCACAAGAATTGGTTTATAGAACATTCTTCTTTCAACGTTATGAATCTTTATTTAGAAGTAATGCTTTGTTTGTCTTAGTAAATGCAGCTCTGTTCTCTTTAGCTCATATATTCTTCAGAAACGCCTTGGTTATGATACTCACATTTGTTGGAGGTATTTTATTTGCACTAACGTTTAGGAAAACAAAATCTACACTTTTAGTTTCTATAGAACATGCTATTTACGGCTGCTGGTTATTCACTGTGGGTATGGGTGAAATGCTTGGATTTCCAAGTTGATTAAATATTATATATTTACCTTATGAAGTATGCGCAAATTAAGAAGCTCTACGATTATATTTTCAAATCTTACGACAAACCATCTCTTGAGAAGCATATACAGAAGATGATTGAGATGGATGAATTTCTTCCTTACAGTTCTACCTTTTTCTGTATTACCAATACACAAGAGCTGACTTTTGAATACATAAGCAAGAACTATAAAGCTTGTCTTGGCTTGGAAGCAAGCGAGTTAAAAACCAAGGGCATGCGCTACTTTTGGAGTCGCATACACCCAGACGACATTGAGTCTTGGCTAAGCGCTTTAAATTCCTTAATGGAGTTTACATTGCTTGAAATACCAAAAGCAAAACGCCAAGATGCTAGTTATACTTGGAATTTTAGATTCAAAAATTCTGAAGGAATTTATGTAAATATTGTTCAGAATACGACACCTTTGTTGTTTGATAGTGAAAATAAGCCCATTATTGGGTTAGCCCACTACACTGTGCTACATCCAGATGTAGCTCTGCAGATTACAGCATCTGCTAAATTGTTGAATGCAAATAACGAGTACGAAACAATTTACTTTAACAACTTTTCGCAAAAACTGTTGCATGATGGAATTACCAATAGAGAACGCGATGTAATTAGATTGCTGATTTTGAATAAATCGAGTAAGGAGATTTCAGATCAATTAAGCATAAGCCCTCATACTGTTGATACTCACAGAAGGAATATTCTTAAAAAGTTAGACATCTCGTCCACGGGAGAACTAGTAGGTATGCTAAAATTACACCCTAATCTTCTCTAAAAATACTCATATTGAGTATTGTAAAACTCATTGTTATTGCAGAATTTTGAAAAGCTATTAACTTTTAGGGAATTAAGTCCATTTTCATAAAATCCTATTTTATGATTGTGGGCTTTTTTATGGTATAGCTTTTCATAAAATTGTTATAGCACTTTTCGATAATCATTAATCAATATTGTATTTTTGCATCTCAATGGGTTAAAATGAAAATACTCTGGGTTTTACTGTTTTTTGTTACATGTGGTTTGAGTGCACAACAGCACCCTGTTGGCATAAAATTAGGAGGAAACCTAGCAAACCTTTCAGGCGATGACACAGCAGATTTATCGTCTTTATTCAATTTTCATGCAGGATTTTTTATGGAAATTGATTTAACAAAAGATGTAAAAGTTCAGCCAGAATTGTTGTTTACAGTTTATGGTTTTGAGTTAAGTGAAGGAGAAAATAAAAGTGTAAGATTAAATTATGTAGCCTTGCCTGTGATGGCAAAATATTTTTTGTCAGAGGCTTTTAGTTTTGATGCAGGACCACAAGTAGGCTTGTTGGTTACGGCTAAAAATGGAACAGGCTCATTAGCCGATGTAAAAACAGATTTTTTTGATAGAGACTTTGGGATTAACCTTGGCGCTAGTTATGCAATTTCCAATAAAGTTAGTGCATCTTTGCGTTATTATATTGGCTTAACAGATGTTACCACAGTACAAACCAAAAATCAAAATAGAGCATTTCAATTATCATTTCAATTTAAAATAAAATAAAAATATGAATTCTTACGATGTAGCAGTAATAGGTTCAGGACCTGGTGGATATGTAGCAGCAATACGTTGTGCACAACTAGGTATGAAAACTGCAATTATAGAAAAATATTCCACGCTTGGTGGTACCTGTTTAAATGTAGGGTGTATTCCAAGTAAAGCTTTACTGAGTTCGTCTCATCATTACGAAGAGGCTACTAACCACTTTGCGGAACATGGTATTGAAATACCTGGTGAGATAAAAGTGAATCTCGAAAAGATGATAGCGCGCAAACAAGCTGTTGTAGACCAAACCACTGGTGGTATAGATTTCTTGATGAAGAAAAATAAGATTGATGTTTACGAAGGCTTAGGGTCTTTTAAAGATGCTACTCACATCAAAATTGAAGGCAAAGATGTTGGCGAAATTGAAGCCAAAAACATTATAATAGCCACAGGGTCTAAGCCATCTAACTTACCTTCTATCACTTTAGATAAAGAACGAATCATTACTTCTACTGAAGCTTTAAAACTTAAGGAAGTACCAAAACATTTAATAATCATTGGTGGTGGTGTTATCGGTTTAGAATTAGGCCAAGTATATCGTCGTCTCGGCGCAGAAGTAACTGTAATTGAGTATATGGATAGAATCCTCCCAACTATGGATGCTGGTTTGTCTAAAGAGCTAAATAAAGTCTTCAAAAAAGCTAAATGTAACATGATGGTCTCTCACAAAGTACAATCCGTGGAGCGTAAAGGTGATGAGGTTATCGTTAAAGCTGAAAACAAAAAAGGCGAAGTCGTTGAGTTTAAAGGCGACTACTGTTTGGTATCTGTTGGTCGTCGCCCTTACACAGATGGATTAAATGCAGAAGCTGCAGGTGTAAAATTAAACAATAGAGGTCAAGTAGAGGTAAACGCACACTTACAAACTAATATTTCTAACATCTATGCGATTGGTGATGTAGTAAGAGGTGCGATGTTGGCGCATAAAGCTGAAGAAGAAGGTGTGTTTGTTGCCGAAACTTTAGCAGGACAAAAACCACATATTGATTACAATTTAATACCTGGAGTAGTTTATACGTGGCCAGAAGTTGCAGCAGTTGGTAAAACCGAAGAAGAATTAAAAGAAGCTGGCACTGAATACAAAGTTGGGCAATTCCCTTTTAGAGCTTTAGGAAGAGCTAGAGCAAGTGGAGATATTGATGGATTTGTAAAAATCCTAGCAGATAAAACTACAGATGAAGTTCTAGGAGTGCATATGATTGGTGCACGTTGTGCCGATT
>JAGQZO010000243.1 GCA_020435515.1 Winogradskyella sp.
ACTGATTTCACCAGTATAAGCGCCATTTTCGGCAAAGTGCATATTTTGGGCAATCACTTCTATATCATATTGTCTTGTAGCCTCAAAAGCATGCCACAGATTGGTAAATGTTGGTGCAATCATCACCTCAACATCAGAGGTTTTTTCTTGCTTCTTAAGCTCTGCAATTAATGTTTCGGTTTGAATTAAGCCGTTATTCATTTTCCAGTTGCCGGCAACAATATGTTTTCTCATGATATTATAAATTGATTCTACTATAGTTTTGAAGTTTACAAAAATAAGACTTTAAAGCTCAATGCTGGTTGATAATTGCCAGTTAATTATTAAGATAACTTGACACGAGGATCTAACCAAGCATAGACTAAATCTACCAGAATATTAATGGTTATAAAGACAATAGCAATGACTAAAACAGAACCCATTATTACGGGCAAATCTAGAGTGTTTAATGCATTAACAATTTCCTTGCCGAGGCCATTCCACCCAAAAATGTACTCTACAAAAACGGCACCAGCTAACATGGATGCAAACCAACCCGAAATTGCGGTCACCACAGGATTCAAAGCATTTTTTACAGCATGATTTTTTATTACCTGAAACTCGCTTAGACCCTTTGCCCTAGCTGTTCTTATGTAATCTTGACTCATCACCTCTAAAAGCGAATTTCGCATCAACTGAATAACGACTGCTAATGGTCGAATACCTAAGACAATCGCAGGAAGTATTAAATTTTTCCATTTTACAGTCATTTTTTCTCCAAAGTTGTCTAGTTCATAAAGGCTTCCGGTCATTTCTAAATTGGTATATTTATGCAATACAAACCCAAACAACCAAGCAAAAAGAATTGCGCTAAAAAAGGAAGGCACACTCATACCAAACGTACTTAGCACTTGAATGGTTTTATCCACCCAAGTATCTCTATACAATGCTGAAATTATTCCGAAGATTATTCCTAGTACAATAGCAATTATGATTGCTGAAACCGCCAAAACAAAGGTGTTTGGAATGGTTTCTGCAATAACATCAGTAACCTTTTTTCCTTGTTTAGTGAAGGATTCTCTTAAGTAGGGTGTTTTTACAACCGTTGTTGTATTTCCGAGCGCAAATAGTTTTGCTGCATTATACTTACCTGTACTTAAATAGGTATAGTCTTCAGGATTGTTTGAATGAAATGAAATTGGTGATAAATCATTGAGATAATACAAGAACTGTGTGCCAATGGGTTTATCAAACCCATACTTTTTCTTTACAGCCTCAACCTGCTCTGCAGATTGGTTTTGTCCTAACATCATTTTTGCAGGATCGCCTGGAAGTATGGTAAACAAAAAGAAGATAACCGTAACCACACCCAGTAAGGTGATGAATGCGTAGAAGATTTTATTTAGAAAATAATTTATCAGGCTTAAATTATTAATTATTCTACTTTACATTTATATTCCTCCGAATAATACTTTATTGGATTTTCTCTTGTAAATTCTTTACCAGTGATTGATTCGCAGAACCTTATCGTGTCACTTTTTATAATAAGTTCCAACTTATCTAAGAAGCCTTCCGCATATTCGCCATCAGCAAAACTAGCTAATAGAATACTTGGCATATAAAAATCATCATTGTTTTCTGAGACTACTTTTTCAAAAATCAATTCTGTAGTCTCATAAAAAAAACTTGTTTTCCCTAACTTATGATCTGGTCCAGTGGTATCATAGTACAATCCAAACTCTTTATGGTCTTCTGGAACTAACTTCAATAGTATTGAATCTGGAATCTTTAAAACATTCAAATAATATTCGGATGCTATGTACAAGTTCTTTTCATACTCTGTTTCATGAAGTGCCAAATCGTCAAACGAAAGAACCTCTTTCTCTTCTGGTTTATTTTTATTTTCATTTACAGAAACTATTTCCCTTCCTTCTAACTTCAAATCCTCAATATCGTTCCAATGTGCTTTATTTACAACGGTTCCTTTTTCTAAAATCACAATACCTGGATTTGCGCGCACTATGGTCTTTACCACTTTTTCATCGCATAAATAGAAATCAAAATTTAGATTATAATCTTGTTTTACCTCGTTTTGCAAATCAATGTAAGATGATGTTAATCCTATAACCGTATATCCTTTTTGCAAGGCTTCATCTGTAAAGGCTTTTAACTTAGCTACGCCATCCGCTTCAGACGTGCCGATATTGTACATAGCAATAAGTACTAACTTATCTTTTTCTAAAAAGTAGGTTGTTAGATCTTCGTCATCTGAAGTAATAGAAAAATCTTGAATTGGTGGTACATAGCCTTCATCAATTTCTTTGGTTTCTACACCTACATAGTCTCCTTCAACTTCAGGATAACTTCCGTTAGTGACAAATTCTTTTTCTTCGCCATTAACATTAAATGTCCAAGTATATTCTAAAACTGGTTTTGGTGCATCTTCAGGAATTACCATTTGTTCTGGTATATTTTTACCAATGGCGTAAGCTCTAAAGTCTATTGCTGGCAAATGCATTAAAACATGGTATCCAAACCACAACGACACTATAAAACTAAGTAAGGCAATAACTGTTGTAGGCAATTTGGTGAATAGTGGTTTTATATGCCTTAAGCCAAGTACCAAAATCAATATTAAGACAAGTAATATTACATCTTTTGTAAAACTTTCCCATGGTGTTAGTTTTAACGCATCTCCAAAGCAACCACAGTCTTTTACCTTATCAAAATATGCCGAATAAAAGGTTAAAAACGTGAAGAATACAATCATTGCCAACAAGCTATAAACTGTAAATTTTGGCTTATACCCTATGAGTAAGAACACTCCTAAAATAACCTCAAAGACCACTACAAAAACAGATATAATTAAAGCATAGGGCTCTAAAAAAGTTATATTAAGAACTTCTGCACTAAAATACTCCTGTAATTTATACGAGAAACCTAATGGGTCGTTCAGTTTTATAAATCCTGAGATTATAAATAAGACTCCAACAAAAATTCTACTTATGTGTGTGATGTATTTCATACTTTTTATAATTTCTATGTGGACAGGAATTTATTTTAAATTATTAAGGCTTCGACCTGACAATCATTAATTTTATTCCCCTTCACCCAAATGAATCATTGCGAAAACGGCATAATTTATCATGTCTTGATAATTGGCATCAATGCCTTCGCTAACAATTGTTTTCCCAGCGTTATCTTCAATTTGTTTTACACGTAATAATTTCTGCAAAATTAAATCGGTTAAAGAACTTACACGCATGTCTCGCCAAG
>JAGQZO010000244.1 GCA_020435515.1 Winogradskyella sp.
ATAGAAAAATTGTATGTTCCAGATAGTTTATTAGAAAAAGACGGCTTCATCAACCTGTCAAAAGCTAAGGTGGCAACCATTAATGGTCTAGATGGTTATGCCATACCTGAATTAAAAAAACGACTAGAATACCAACGGCCAAAGCCAGAATTTGCAATCCCTAATGACTAATGCAAATACTAATTACAGGCACAACAGGCTACATTGCCAAAAGACTTGCACTTCAATTACTTGAAGATGGGCATGAATTGGTTTGTTGTGTTCGTGATTTAAACCGAATTCCAGATGAGATCGAGGAACATCCGCAATGTTCGTTCATTAAAATGGACTTCTTAAGCCCAGAACCAGGTAAAATTCCTAAAACCATAGATGCTGCCTATTACCTTATACATTCCATGGCGGCAAATGCTCAAGATTTTGAAGATTTAGAGCGTCAGTGCGCTCATAACTTTAAAAATCTGGTTGAAGCCACTGAATGTAAACAAGTTATTTATCTCAGTGGTATTGTTAATGATGACTCGCTCTCTAAGCATTTAAAATCGCGCTTACAAGTCGAGGAAACCTTACGGTCATACGTATATGCATTAACTACGTTTAGAGCTGGTATTATAGTTGGCAGCGGAAGTGCTTCATTTGAAATTATAAGGGACATCGTTGAGAAGCTTCCTATTATGATAACACCAAAATGGTTGAATACAAAAACGCAACCTATTGGTATAAGAGATGTTTTAGCTTATTTATCACAAGGACTTGGTAAAGAAGCACTGTATAACAATTCTTATGATATTTCTGGACCAGAAATTCTCACTTATAAAGAGATGCTTTTGCAATTTGCCCAAGTAAGAGGCTTAAAACGTTATATCTATACCTTACCAGTACTAACACCTAAACTATCGTCCTATTGGTTCTATTTCGTGACCTCTACATCATTCCAATTAGCACAAGCCCTTGTAGATAGTATGAAAGTTGAGGTTATTGGTAAGCCCAGTGACATTAACAAGTATTTAGATATCAATCCTCTTACGTACAAAGAAGCTGTTGAGTTGGCTTTTCAACGCATAGAACAAAACAGTGTAATCTCTAGTTGGAAAGACGCAGTGAGCAGTGGTCGGTTTAAGGACCAACTCTCAAAACACATAGAATTACCACATTATGGTTGTTTTAAAGACATTCGCTCAAGGACGATTAAAGATGAAGCTTACACATTAGATAAAATCTGGAGTATCGGTGGACGCAACGGCTGGTATAGCTTTAATGGTTTATGGAAAATTAGAGGTTATATAGATAAGTTGTTTGGTGGTGTTGGTCTGAGACGTGGACGTACGCACGATACCTATTTAGAAGCTGGTGATCCTTTGGACTTTTGGCGCGTGCTTTTAGCTGATAAAACCGAAAAGCGGCTGTTGCTATTTGCCGAAATGAGACTTCCTGGTGAGGCTTGGCTAGAGTTTAAAATCGTAAAAGACAAGTTGTACCAGCGTGCCGTTTTTAGACCCAAAGGTGTTTGGGGACGATTGTATTGGTATATGGTGCTGCCATTTCATGCATTTGTGTTTAAAGGAATGATTAACGCACTTGTAGAACCCAAATGAAAGGAATAAAAAAACAAAATCTACCCACTAAGCTTTGTCCAGTATGTCAAAAACCTTTTTCATGGCGCAAAAAATGGGAAAAAGACTGGGAGAATGTAAAATATTGTAGTGAAAGATGCAGAAGACAGAAATAACAAATCTAGTTTGGTTTAGGAACGACCTTAGAATCGCTGACAATGCAGTGTTACACGAAGCAACAAAGCGTAATGCTAGGGTTATTGGTGTATATTGCTTTGATCCAAAACAGTTTGAAGTTGATACCTTTGGATTTAAAAAAACCGAAAAATTCCGTGCAAAATTTTTAATTGAATCGGTTAAAAATTTAAAATCTCAACTTAGTGACCTCAACATAGAGTTATTGGTATATCATAAGCTTCCTGAAACTGCTATTCCAGAAATATGTAAAACGTATCATGTCAATACAATTTTTCTTCAAAAGGAATGGACACAAGAAGAAATTGATATTGAAAATACAGTACGAGCAAAAACAAATAATGTAGAATGGCAGTCTATTTACAACCAATTTTTATTTCACCCTGAGGATATCAATTTTGAGATTTCAAAAACGCCTCAGGTATTTACGGATTTTAGAAAAAAATTAGAGAAATATGTTAAGATTCGAGAGGAAGTGACAACACCTAAACGTACCGAGAATAATCGAATTGACAATAACACCACGATTCCAACCTTATTAGAATTAGGTTTTGAAGAATTTGAGCCACACCCTTATTCTGCCTTTCCATTCAAAGGTGGCGAAACCGAAGCCTTAAATAGACTTGAATATTATTTCTTTCAGACAAAAAAATTAGGATTTTATAAAAAAACCAGAAACGGGCTGGTTGGCAAGGACTATAGCTCAAAATTTTCGGCTTGGCTAACCAACGGTAGTATTTCAGCTAAAACCATTTACCGGAAGGTAAAGCAATTTGAAAAAGAGCATTTTAAAAATGAATCAACATATTGGTTAATTTTTGAATTGATATGGCGCGATTATTTTAAATACATCTCGCTAAAGCATGGCAACCAAATTTTCAAGTTAGAAGGCATTCTGCAAAAAGATTACGACTGGTCTACCAATCAAAAAGACATTCAGCAATGGATCAATGGAGAAACGGCATCCGATTTTGTAAATGCCAACATGATAGAACTTAAAGAAACCGGCTGGATGAGCAATAGAGGTCGCCAAAATGTAGCCTCATATTTTGCTAAGGAATTAGAACTCGACTGGCGAATAGGTGCAGCATATTTTGAGTCTCTCCTAATCGACTATGACGT
>JAGQZO010000245.1 GCA_020435515.1 Winogradskyella sp.
GTAAACGACATGTTTCTGATATTATCACCTGCATTAAAGACTTGTTGAGCTGTAGTTACAGGTATATAAACCTGACTTTCCTCCCTATCACCACCTGGATCATAAAAGACTCCAACCACTTTAAAGTTTACCCCAAAAATTTGAATATTTTTGTCAATAGGATCCTCTTCCTTAAACAAGTCCTTTTTCATTTTATTTCCGATAACAGCTACTTTCTTCTTATCGTCTAGATCCAATTGGCTAACAAAACGTCCATAGCCTATATCTGCATTCTCAATAAACTGATTATCTGGTAAAGTCCCTCTGATTCTATAATTTCCAGATTCATTTTTATAGGTCACAGTACCTCCCCAAATCATGTAATCCTTACTTCTGTATTCGAAAAAGTCGTCATATTTTCTTTCAACTGATTCGAAGCTTGAATTCTTAAGCTGTACATATCTACCAGGATTTAATCCTTTGTATCCTTTAGTCGTTACTCCTGTCCAAACCGAAATTCTATTGGTTGCATCTTGTTCAAATTGTGATTTAACACCATTTGCAAGACCAGTACTAAAACCTAGAAGAATGACTAAAATAAAAATTCCTGACGCTACTGAAAGCCCAGTTAAGAAGGTACGAAGTTTGTTTTTTCGTAAAGTTTCGAATATTTCTTGCCAACGTTCTAAATCAAACATTTGCTAAGGCTCTTATTTGTTCTACTTTACTATCATCAATGATAACACCATCTTTGAGATTAACGATACGCTTAGTCATCTGTGCAATATCATGTTCGTGCGTTACTACCAAAATTGTCTTGCCTTCATCATTAATTCCTTGAATTAGATCCATAACCTCATAAGAGGTTTTAGTATCTAATGCTCCTGTAGGCTCATCTGCTAAAAGTACTTTTGGTTCACTTGCAAGTGCTCTTGCAATAGCAACGCGTTGCTTTTGTCCACCAGATAACTCACTTGGTAAATGATGAGACCATTCTGCAAGACCAACTTTTTCAAGGTAATGCATTGCCTTTTCTGTTCGTTCTTTGCGCTTTATACCTTTGTAATACAATGGCATGGAAACGTTATCTAAAGCACTTTTATAATTTATAAGATTAAAAGATTGAAAGATGAATCCTAAAAACTCATTTCTATATTTCGCTGCTATTTTTTCGTTTAAATTCTTTATTGGAACTCCATCTAAAATGTATTCACCTTTATCAGCTTCATCTAACATCCCAAGAATATTCAACAAGGTAGATTTACCAGATCCTGAGGAACCCATTATTGAAACAAGTTCTCCTTCTTTTACATTAAAATTTATTCCTTTTAAAACGTGAAGCGAATTGCTTCCCATATGGTAAGATTTATGTAAATCTTTTATCTGGATCATAGTTGACTGGTTAACACATGCAAGTTTAAGAAAATCTAGGTGGCTTTTGTGCCAACAAATTGTTAAGACTTTACTGTAAACCCTATGATTAAGACTAGATAACTAGAGATTTGTTACAACTTTTAATCTGTTTTTTTTGACTTTTTTGAATTATTAAAAGTTCTGTAAACATAAAACCCTATGACAGCTACTAAAATATATGGCACAGCCATTAAGAACATAATTCCATCATTAATGCCTTCTGCAGCTGATTGGTCGTCGCCACTTTCTAATACTGCTCTACACATAGCACACTGCGCGCTAGTCTTTACGAAAAAGAAAATAGAGAATATTAAAAAGACAGCTTTTTGTTTCATTTCTAAATGTAATAAGGTGAAATCATAAAATACACAATAACTCCTGTTACTGCAACATAGAGCCATAGGGGAAATGTAATTTTAGCTATCTTCTTATGACGCTCAATGTTATTGGTTATAGCTCTAACATAAGTTATTAGCACAAACGGAATAATAACAACCGAAAGTAAAATATGAGTTATAAGAATGAAGTAGTATATATATTTTACAGCTCCCTCGCCACCAAATTTTGTAGAATCACTTGTCATATGGTACGCTACATACATTACTAAAAATATAACAGATAACGCTATTGCAAACTTCATTAAATTTTCGTGTAATTTTCTGTTCCCGTTTTTTATTGCAATAACAGCAATGACTAAAACTACCGCTGTTAGTCCATTAATACCAGCATAAATTGGAGGAAGCATGGTTAGTGGCTCTACATCGAAACCAAGCTCTCTAAGATTAATACCAAAAAGTGCCGCCACTGCAACGGGAATTATTATTGATAAAGCGACAATCCACTTATTATATTTTTTTTCTTTTTCTAAATCAACAGTACTCATGTTATTCTTTCAATAGTTTAGCAATATCTTCTTTTAAAATAGTGATTTCTTGTGGAATACCTTCATCGTCAACACCTTCTGATTCTGAAATTAAGCCGTTGTAAAAAATCAAAGGGTTTCCAAAGTTATCTCTTCTTGAGCGAATAAAACCTTCTTTATCTATTAAGGCAAAGTTACCTGAATGTTCAAACCCTCCTTCTACAGTTTCATCTTTAGCCGTGTATAAATTGAAACCTTCGTTAGCTAGCTTATAAATAGCCTCTTCTTCACCAGTCATTAGATGCCAGTTTGGGTTTGTAATACCGTAAGCTTCTGCATAAGCTTTTAAAACTTCAGGTGTATCTACTTCGGGATTGATTGTAAATGAGGCTACGCCAAAGTCTTCAAAATCTTTGAAATGATTTTGAACGTTTACCAAAT
>JAGQZO010000246.1 GCA_020435515.1 Winogradskyella sp.
CCTTAAGCAACAATCCAAAATTAGGACATATTACTACCTTTGGTGGCAATCCTGTTATTGCCGCTGCTGCCTTAGCTACTTTAAAAGAAGTCATCGAATCTAATTTGATGCCTGAAGCTTTAGAAAAGGAACAATTAATTAGAACTCATCTTAACCATAAGCATATCAAGGAAATTAGAGGAAGAGGATTAATGCTAGCCGCCATAGTTGATAATCCCGACATAACCAATCAAGTTATCCTCAAAGCCCAAGACGAAGGACTAATTTTGTTTTGGTTACTTTTTGAGTCAAAAGCCATAAGAATTACTCCTCCCTTAACCATTTCTAAAGAAGAAATCATTAAAGGTTGTAAAATAATAACTTCCATTTTAGACGAGATCTAATTACATTGTAGCAATTTAAATTACTGACATTCAATAACTAAATAAATTGATTAACCCTTAAAGCAATGTTAATTAATTTGTTAAAAACAAAAACACCATCAGTGACGACCATTGAATGATAACAGTAATTTAGATAAGTGAATCTTAAAACTGCTTATGAATTATAGTCACGAAGACGAGAACTATCCACTTACAAAATTTGAATCTATGTTAAAAACAAATGATATTTTGTTTTTTGATTCAGATGAATTTGAAAATATCATTCATCATTATCTCGAAAATGGAAAAATTGCATTAGCAAAGCGTGCCATTAAACTTGGTTTGGAACAACACCCAACCTCTATCAACCTTAGACTATTTCAAGTAGAGATTTTAGTTATTGAAAACAAATTCCCTGAAGCTGATGAGATTTTGGATATGCTTTATGAAATAGAACCCAACAATGAGGAGATTTATATTCAAAAAGCAAACGTTCTTTCTAAGCAAGATGAACACGAAAAAGCAATAGAAACACTATTAATTGCCATTGAAATCTCTTCAACACCAGAAGACGATGCCGATCTTTATGCCTTGGTAGGCATGGAATATTTGTTTTTAGATCAGTTTGAAAATGCAGTGATATACTTTAAAAAGTGTTTGGAAAGCGATACCACAGACTATTCAGCATTGCACAATATAGTTTACTGTTATGATTTTCTTGACCAAAACGAGGAAGCCATAAGCTACCTTAATAACTTTTTAGATTCAAACCCATATTGTGAAGTCGCTTGGCACCAATTAGGACGTCAATATTTTACCATAAAAGATTACGCAAAGGCTAATGCTGCTTTTGATTTCGCTATTATCTCAGACGATACTTTTGTAGGTGCCTATATAGAAAAAGGTAAGGTTTTAGAAAAACTAAAACAATACGAGGAAGCTATAGAAAACTATAAAGTGACTTTAGCTTTAGACGAGCCAACATCATTTGCTTTGTTAAGAATTGGTCATTGCTACGAAAAACTTGGACAAGATGACATGGCACTACAATTCTTTAACAAGACCATTAAGGATGATGCTTTATTAGATAAAGGTTGGATTGCCATTACTAAGTTTTACATGAAACGCTTAGACTATCATAATGCGTTGAAGTTTATTAAAAAAGCCGTAAACATTGATGGTGAAAATGTATTGTACTGGAAACTCTATGCAACCATCAATAAACGTTTAAATTTTCTTGAGGAAGCAGAAATAGGCTATAAACGAACCTTAGAGTTAGGCAATTATGAACTCGACACTTGGCTTGATCGTTCTGATATACTTATTGCTTTGGGCGAATATGAAGCCTCAATTTATAACCTCATTCAAGCTGCTGAGTTTTATCCAGAACATCCAGAAATTGAGTATAGACTTGGTGGATTGTACTTTACAACACATCAAACCCAAGAAGGACGTTTTCATCTAAAAAACGCCTTAAAACTAAATTTAGATTATAGTTTTATCATTTCAGAACTCTTTCCTATGCTCAACGACAGGCCAATGGTAAAGGCTATAATTTCACAAGCAAAAAAGTCTTCAGACTAAAAAAATCCATACCTTAGCACTTCTTATAAAAAAGAAATGCAAAGACGTTTATTAGACTATTTCATAATAGCTTTTAAGGGTGTAGCCATGGGAGCTGCAGATGTAGTACCTGGTGTATCAGGTGGCACAATAGCCTTTATTTCTGGCATATATGAAGAACTTATTGAAAGTATAGATAAAGTAAATCTTGGTTTTTTTAAAGTATGGAAACAGCAAGGTTTTAAAATAGCATGGAATTCTATTAATGGGAGTTTCCTTCTGACTTTATTTTCTGGCATTGCCATTAGTATTTTATCTTTAGCCAAACTTATAAAATGGCTTTTGCATAATGAACCTATTCTGTTATGGTCGTTCTTTTTTGGATTAGTCCTTGCAAGCATCATATACATTGCAAAACAAATAAAAGGATGGTCAGCAAAAATCATAATTGCCATTATCGCTACCTCAGTACTCTCTTATTTCATTACCCTTGCTGAACCATTTGCATCACCTGATAGTCCATTTTATCTTTTATTCTGTGGATTTATAGCCATTATCGCTATGATATTACCTGGCGTTTCTGGTGCATTTATACTACTCATCTTGGGTGCTTATCAAACTGCTATTGATACCATAAACAACTTACGAGACGGGCTTCTTACTGGTAATATGGATTTATTTAAAGATGCTCTTTTAAAGTTTGTATTACTAGCTATTGGTGCTGTGGTTGGGTTGAAAGTTTTTTCTAAAGCTCTAAATTGGATGTTTAAACATCAAAAAAATCTGACATTGGCTATTTTAACCGGTTTTATGATTGGTTCTCTAAATAAAATATGGCCATGGAAAAAGATTCTAAAAACCAGAATTAACTCTGAAGGGGAAGAAGTGACCTTGTTAGACCAAAGTATTTTACCTTCTTCATACCAAGGAGATAATCAGATAGTACTTGCGATTATTTTTGTAGTTATTGGCTTTGCTACAATTTTAATCTTAGAACGCTTAGGAGATCAAAAAAATAAAGTCTAATGCAAAGTACCAGAACTTTTAAGGATCGTATTTTCTTGGTCATAAAAGGGCTGGCAATGGGAGCTGC
>JAGQZO010000247.1:0-5252 GCA_020435515.1 Winogradskyella sp.
ATCTATTTATTATTTCAATTTCAGACGATAACTTAAATGGTGAAGATGATGGTCTAACAGATAATGTGTCTGGTCTATTGCAAGCCTCGAGAGATGTTTTCCTTAGTGCTGCTGCTTTTGATTTTAGTGCAGCATTCTTTAGGCCAAGGGGTTTAGACAACGCCAATGGAAAAGTGCTTATCAATGGCGTTGAAATGAACAAACAATTTAACGGCAGACCACAATGGGGAAATTGGGGAGGACTGAATGATGTACAGCGTAACCAAGAATTTACTATGGGTATGGCTGCTAACGACTATAATTTTGGCGATTTAGCAGGTACTAACAATATAATAATGCGTGCCTCAAAATATAGAAGAGGTGGTCGCATCTCTTATGCCTCTGCCAACAGAAGCTATACAGGTAGAGTAATGGCAAGCTATAGTTCTGGTTTACTAGAAGGCGGCTGGTCGTATTCTGTTTTAGGCTCTAGACGCTTTGGGGAAGAAGGTTTTGTAGAAGGTACTTTGTATGATGCCAATTCATTTTTTGTTGCTGTTGAAAAGCAAATCAACGAAAAACACAGCTTAAACTTTACAGGGATTTATGCGCAAAACAGACGTGGTCGTTCTACAGCTATAACACAAGAAATATATGATCTTAAAGGCCGAAGATACAACCCTTTTTGGGGAATGCAAGACGGTGAACAACGCAACTCTAGAATAAGAGAAATAGAAGAGCCTATCTTAATGCTTAATCATTACTGGAAACTTTCTGATAAAGTAAGATTAAACACCAACGTTGCTTACCAGTTTGGAGAAGTAGGTAATACACGTATCGACTTTTTTGGAGCGCGCTATGATGAAGCCAACAACCAACTTTACGGTGGAGCAAGAAACCCAACACCAGAGTATTGGCAAAGATTACCTAGTTTCTATTTAGCAAGTACTAACCCTAGTACAGATGACTTTAGCAATGCATTTTTAACTCAAAGAGCGTTTCAGCAAGATGGGCAATTAAATTGGAATCAATTTTATGAGGCCAACGAACTCAATGGGTATAATATTTTTGCCTTACAATCTAATGTTAATAAAGACCAACAATGGTCTTTTAACTCTATACTAGATGCAGAATTGTCAGATAACATTAGATTAAATGGTAGTGTAAATTACCGATATTTAAACAGCGAAAACTTTGCACGTGTAGAAGACCTTTTTGGTGGCCCAGGATATTTAGATGTTAACCTTCCGTTTCAAGATGGTGAAGGTTTTGGACAAAGTATTGATATTTTTGCACAAAGTAATATAAGAACACCAAATAGAATTGCACAAGAAGGCGATAAATACAGCTATCATTATGATATTGATGCCAATGTGCTTTCTTCTTTTGTACAAGCCCAATTTAAATATAACAAAGTAGATTTTTACTTAGGTGCTAATGTTTCTAACACAAGCTATCAACGAGACGGCTTTTACGAAAATGGGTATTTCCCAAACACAAGTTCTTTAATTGGTTCTTTTGGTAAAAGTGAAAAAATAGATTTTACCAACTATGGCCTAAAAGCAGGAGCCACTTTTAAAGTCACAGGAAAACACCTAATAGACGTAAACGCCAGCCACTTTACAAAAGCACCAGGCATTAGACAAACGTTTGCCAATGCAAGACAAAATAATCTACTTGTTAAGAACTTAGAAAGCGAAACCATGAATTCTGTAGACGCAAGCTATATCTTTAGATCACCGACTTTAAAAGCAAGATTAACTGGGTATTACACAAATTTTACTAATGGTATCGAAGTTAATTTTTTCTTTTCAGAAACGGGTGGTAACTTAGTACAAGAGATTGTTCAAAACATTGACAGACGTAACTTTGGTGGAGAGCTTGGTATTGAAGCCCAAGTAACACCAACCATAAAGCTAAAAGGTGCTGCAGCCATGGGTCAGTTTACCTATACCAATAATCCCGACATTTATTTATCTTCAGATAGATATATAGACCTTAGCTTTGGTGATGGTAAAACAGAAATGAAAGATTACCGTGTAGCTAGTGGTCCAGAACGTGTATTTCAGGTTGGGTTTGAATACAGAGATCCAGATTATTGGAACTTTGGCGTTACCACAAACTTTTTCTCACATACTTATGTAGATCCTAGTTTTTTAAAGCGCTCTGCTCAATTTGCACAAGATCCTGACGCTTATGATTTAGATCAAATATTAAACACCACCCAAGATGGTGTAGTAAACATTAGTGGCAATGGAGTTAGTGATTATAATGAAGACACTGCAAGAAGCATCTTAAGACAAGAACGTTTTGAAGATTATATGTTAGTGAACCTAACAGGTGGTAAATCTTGGAAAATAAACGACTATTTTGTTGGTTTCTTTGCTACAATCAATAACGTGTTTAACCAAGATTACAGAACTGGAGGTTTTGAACAAGCCAGACGAATTGATTATAGAAGCCAAGTTGAAGAACAAACCAACTCAGGAGGACCAATATTTGGCAATCGCTATTTCTTTGGTAATGGAACAACATATTACCTTAATGTATATGTAAGATTTTAATAAGCAATGTCAGAACAAAATAAAATACAAAAAATGAAATCGTATAGATTCCATGTATCCGATTTAAAAAATAAAATAACACTCATGAAAACTTTAAAAATTAACAAATTAATACTACTAATAACAGGTCTTGTAGTATTTAACGGTTGTGTTCAGGATGATGATTATAGTATTCCAAACACTGAAATAGAAGAACCTGTATTAGATGGATCAGTAATAGAAATCAGTGACGTTCTTGGCAGATTAGTACAAGAACAAGTTAGTGAAAATGACAACCAAAACCCTAATCCAAATAATGGTTTAGATTATGACTCTAATGTAACTTTTCAATATGCTGATGGTGTAGTACAATATATGGAAGGCTACGTGGTATCTACTGATGAGGCTGGTAACTTTTTCGAGGAATTGATCTTACAAGACAAACCTGATAACCCAACTGTAGGAATTAAAGTTCCAATTGACGTAAATCCTCTTTTCACCAGGTATGATATAGGTCGTAAAGTATATATAAAGGTAACCAACCTTCACGTTGGTATTTCTAATGGAGTATTAGCCATTGGATTTAAGGATGGAGATTTTATCAGTAAAATTCCAGCAGCTTTAGAATTAGAGACCATAAAACGCTCGGCTGAAAAGGCTGAACTGGTTCCTTTATCTTTACCTCTTGAAGATTTTGATGATTCTAAGACCAATTTATTTATAAATATTCCTGATGTTCAATTCAACAGAGTTCAGGCTCTACAAGACGAATTAAGCTTTGCTTCTGAAGGATTTGACGAATTTGATGGTGAACGCATTTTAGAAAGCTGTAGCTCTTCTACAACACGCGTATTTAGCACCAGTACATTTGCAGACTTTAGCGGTTTAAATCTGCCAAAGGGTAGAGGTAATATGGATGCTATATTAAGTAAGAACTTTTTTGGAGATCAATTTAATGTTGTGATTAATACGCCTGAGGGTATTGATTTTGGAAGTGAAGAAAATCGCTGTGACCCATTATTGATAGAATGTGGCTTAGCGGCTAGTAGTGGTACAAATACTTTATTTGAAGATAATTTTGAAACCCAAACCACCTTCTCACCGATTTCTGGCAACGGTTGGACAAACTATATTGAATCAGGTACAGAAGCCTGGGAAGCTTATACTCAAGGAGGTACAAATTCATCTCAAGGAGTGTCAGCTAGAGTTGGCTCTTTTCAGTCTAATGACAACAGCAGTATCGCTTGGTTAATTACACCACAAATAGATTTAGATGCTAATAATGATGTGTCCATAGAATTTGAAACATCAAATAGTTTCTCTGATGGCAGTACAATGGACGTTTTATTATCTAATGATTGGGATGGTACTGAGGCAGGTATTGCTACTGCAACATGGGCTGTCTTAGCAGATGCTTACGTAACCCAAGACAGTGACTTCTTTGGTGATTGGTTTAGCTCAGGTATTGTAGATTTGTCATGTGAAACTGGCCAAGTTTATATAGCTTTTAAATATTCAGGAAGTGGACAAAGTGATTTTGATGGTACTTATGAACTAGATAATATCAGAATTAGTTCTAACTAAGTTCCTTTATTCATTCAAAACAAAAGCCACATGTGCCATAACATATGTGGCTTTTTTAGTTATTAATGAGATGCTAGCTAATTTTTATATAAATATCTTTAATTATTACAAAAAGCATTTTGGTAAACGTACCAATAGAATTGCATTAATTTATATTAACTTATTAGAGGTTTCAATTTACCTTGCTTTAGCAACTTTCTTTTTGGCTTTTTCAAGCCAAATGAACATTGTTACAATAGCAATGTATAAGTTTTGGGTAGTATTTGGTTTGGTTTCTATTTTTATAATTTTTAAAAACTGGATGCGCTATAATGGAAGAAAAAGAAACATTATTAACGCTAAGCTAAAAGCTAGATACCCAATTTATTTGCTATGGGTTTTACCTTTAGCATGCTTTAGCCTTGCATTTATACTTCTTCAAGTATCATAAAAAAAGCCATCTGTAAAGATGGCTTTTCTATTCTTAATTTGAAGTCAAAGAACTTCTACTCTGCTTTCTTTTCTTCATTTTTACTGCACTCTTTTTTGCAAGCCTCTTTACATGCCTTTTTTTCAGCCTCAGTTTTGCCAGCACAGTCCTTTTTTTCTTTGCAGGTAGCAGCACACGTTTTAGCTTCACCTTCAAAACTATCCACCACCTTCATGTCTTTTACTTTATAAGCATCACCTACTTTAGCAACAGCCTCTTCTAGAGAGTTTGGGGTTACTTTAGCCTCATCATACTCAACCATGGCTAAACGCTTATCAAAATCTACTTTTGCAGATTTTACTCCATCCATTTTAGCCATTTTCTTTTCAATCGTTTTTGCACAACCCACGGCACAAGTCATTCCTTCAATTCCGAACTCTACTTTAGCATAAGTAGCATTAGGATCTAAGTTTTCAGCAACATCTTTACTGCTCACTTCAACATCTACTGTTTTCACTTCTGGCTCAGCCTTATCTTTACAAGACGTTAAAGCTAGGAGTAAGGCAGAAGCAACAATTACATTTTTAAATATCTTCATAATTATTAACTCTTAAATTTTGTCTAAATCTACTAAATATTGATGTTTCTTGCGAGAGAATTAACGATTTTTGTGACTCTTTAGGAACCTTTTGTATGAAAAACCCCAACCTTAAGTGGATTTATCTCATTATTCTCTC
>JAGQZO010000247.1:5423-5635 GCA_020435515.1 Winogradskyella sp.
TATACCTAAATCTAAATGGAAGTGGTTATTAATTTCAGGATTTCTTGGTTCTTTTTTTCCTGCTTTCTTATTTGCAATTGCAGAAACAGAAATTGATAGTGCTGTAGCTTCAATTTTAAATTCTTTAGTGCCATTAAACACCATAATAATGGGCTTCACTATTTTTAAAATAGCATCTACTAGGCGACAAATTCTAGGTGTTATCGTTGGAT
>JAGQZO010000248.1:0-147 GCA_020435515.1 Winogradskyella sp.
CCAAGCTTGAGGAATATTATGCTCGATAAAATGCCAAGAAACTTGTGCATTATTAGGACTTGTAGTTGTATAATGTGCAGAATTTATACTATCTGGGTTTTTATCACAACCAGAGCTGCTTTTAGCTGTAATTGAGTAGTGATTATA
>JAGQZO010000248.1:240-1702 GCA_020435515.1 Winogradskyella sp.
ATAATGTCGTGTTCTACCAACTTTAAATCTTCCTTTTCAACAGCTTCATTATCAAGCACAATACTAATTAATGCACTTTTTTTAGATTGTAAGACAGGATCTTCTGTTTCACTGAAACTTTGATTAGGATTTCCATACCCAATGGTTAGTACATTTTGCCCATGAACAACAGCACTCCATAAAAAATGTTCGTCTACGGTATTCCAATCGAAATCACCAGTATTTTCTATGGTCTCATAAATCTTTGCATTAATTTGTTCAACGGTAAGTGGATCTTTGGGAAATTGGATAGTTTCTGATTGGTTTTCAATATTGGTATCATCTTTAGAGCATGACACTAATACTATTAATGACAATAGCATTAACCTGAAAAGACTTTTTTTCATTTAATATGATTTAGATGGTTAGTAATAGTCTAAATATATTAAATTATTCCATGAAAAACACATCAATTATTAAGGATGTGTCAAAAAATCAATACAAAAAAAGGGAATTACATATTTTACATGTTGCGCTTTACAGAACCTGTAAAATTTTCAAGATCATCTTTAACCTTATTGATTTCTTCTTGAATTTCTTTTGTAGTATCGGTATCTATAATATTGCTGTCTTTGGCACTTTTTGTAACTTCATGCTTAATGTCGTTTGTAGCATCTCTTAAAGTTCTCATGCCTTTACCTAAACCTCTTGCAATTTCAGGTAACTTATCGGCACCAAAAACCAATACTACAATGAATAGTATAAAAATAATTTCGGTTCCTCCGATAAATAATAATGTAGCTAAATGTATCACAGTGCAAATATAGAGTGACTTTATGTAATAAAAAAAGCCGACTCGTTAAAGTCGGCTTTAATTTTTAAAATTAATTTTCCTTAATCTTTTATTTTGTTTTTAAACTTATCGAAATCACTCTCTTTAACTTCTTTTGGCCAAGAGTTATTTGAGGTGTCGATATCTGCAGTTTCTAAGTCTGGATCTACGGTTATAGCAACAATCTCTTTGTCTGTTGCAATAGCTCTACTAACTTCTTTGTCATTCAATCTCCAAATTTGAGCTGGATACGTAATTTTTTCTTTAGAACCATCATTGTATTCGTACTCAACAATTAATGGCATAACTAACCCACCTGGTTTATCAAAAGTTACCTGATAAAAATACTTTGGTGATTTCTTCATGTTCTTTTGCTGCTCTGGTGTAAAGTTATCCATAATATATTCTTTCACAGTAGGAAGGTCTTCCATTGATTGACCATTTTTTACAGCGTCATCATAACCTTCATCACCTTCTCCGATAAAATAGACAAGCGAATTAGGATCTATATTATATTGTTCAGCGAGTTTCTTTCCGTTTTCGTTTGGATTGTTAGTTACTGCAAATTTCTTTACTTCTTTAATACCAATGTCAGTATAGTCAGTGGTATAGAACCAACCTCTCCAGAACCAATCTAAATCTACTGCTGAG
>JAGQZO010000248.1:1918-2827 GCA_020435515.1 Winogradskyella sp.
TAAAATCTTGGTCACCTCCCATATACCTTACAATATTTTGAGCAGGTCCTCTACGCGAAGGATACTTGTCGTGTCCTGGTGATAAAGCCGCTGGATTCCACTCACCAAAATCTTGCTCTGCTACATACTGAACAAAAGTGTTTAAACCTTCATCCATCCATGTCCATTGACGCTCGTCACTATTTACAATCATTGGAAAAAAATTGTGCCCAACCTCATGAATGATAACGCTAATCATCCCATATTTAGTTCGGTCAGAATAGTTGCCATTTTCATCTGGACGACCAAAATTGTAGCAAATCATAGGATATTCCATACCCATAGGCGCGTGAACTGAAATTGCCTTGTGGTAAGGGTAATCAAAAGTCATTCGAGAATAAGACTTTAATGTGCTAGCAACAGTTCTTGTAGACCACTGTTCCCAAAGAGGATTACCTTCTTTTGAGTATAAAGAAACTGCCATTACATCTCTGTCACCGATTTTTACGGCCATCATATCCCAAATGAATTTACGAGATGTTGCAAAGCCAAAATCTCTAACCATTTGTGCGGAAAGTTTCCATGTTTTTTTCTTGCCGCTTTTTGTTTTTTCAGTTTTACGTGCTTCGTCTTCTGTTACAATCATTACAGGTTTATCAAAAGATTTTTTTGCCTGATTGTAGCGATTCATCATCTCTTTAGTAAAGACTTCTTCTCTATTGGTTAGATACCCTGTTCCGTCTAGGATATGGTCTGCAGGAACTGTAATATTGACATCAAAATTACCGAATGGTAACGCAAATTCATCCCTTCCCCAAAATTGAGAGTTTTGCCAGCCTTCAACATCATTATATACAGCCATGCGAGGATAGAACTGTGCCATAACATAGATTCTATTGTCGTTTTCTTCAAAGTATTCGTAACCAGAAC
>JAGQZO010000249.1 GCA_020435515.1 Winogradskyella sp.
TATCTGGAACATACAATTTTTCTATTTTACCGATTAGCAAAATAGTATTATTGGCTTTTATTGGGTATTCTTCAACATAGGACATGGCCATTTGTATAGGAGATCCTTTGACAAAGGGAGCAAAAAAATCATCCTTGTATTCCTCTTCCAGATTTGTTGCGTCAAATTCTGAAATTTGGGCATCGTACTTAGCCGAAGTATGATGTGCATCTTCTAAGATGTCATTATAGATATGATTGATGGTATACTTTCCTGTGGACCGAATGTTGTGGTAGGTATTTCTTATAACTGTTGTTGGCCTAAGAAAAAATCCAAGCAAGGCTGGGTTGGAGCCTAAATGTGTAACAGAACTAAATACAGCAACATTGCTAGTGCCTAAATTATCTTTAGTACCGATAAGATTAGCAGATTTGTAGCCGCTACAACTGTTTATTAAGTTGATGCGGTAGAGGTGATGCATTTGGTCTATATCATTTCTGCTGAATTCTGCCATTTATAGGGTCATAAAGTTGTTAATCTTAATATTTTCTGCTTTTAAATCAAACATTAGGTTGTACAAGCCAAAGAAGGTTCGGTTGATGTAAATAAAGTGTTTAGAACCTCTATTGCCGTTCATATTTCTCAACTCTGTACTTTTAGAATATTTCTGACCCATTTCACCAACTTTATTAAAAAACTCATCATCTGAAAAATCAAAAGTTTCATTATGGAATGGCTGGGTAAATAGACTTAATAGTTCATGAAACATTTCACTAAAAAATTCTACTTCTTCTCTGGTATCATCTTTACGGAGAATTTCGAGTTGATACATTTTTTTGATGAAAATTTCAGGGTCTTCAAGACTTTCTTTTTTGGCTAATTCAAAATAAGGCACGTAAAATTCATCAGGAATGGCTTTCATACAACCAAAGTCTAATGCAATCAATTCCCCTTCTTTTGAAATTAGAAAATTGCCGGGATGTGGATCAGCATGTACTTTCTTCAATTTATGAATTTGAAACATATAAAAGTCCCAAAGCGCTTGACCTAAACGAGTAGATAATTCTTTATCGATATTGTGACTTGCAAATTCAGATAGGTGTTCGCCCATCATATAATCCATAGTAATGATGCGCTCTGATGATAAGTCTTCATAATACTTGGGAAATCTTAGATTTGGTATGTGCTTACAAGCTTCTGCAACCGTCTTACTTTGAGCAATTTCTAATTTATAATTGGTTTCTTCGGTTAGTTTGTTTTCCACCTCTTTAAAATACTTGTCAGAATCTTTCCCTTTAATATTAAACATCTTAATAGCAACAGGTTTTACCAATGCTAAATCAGAAGCGATACTTTCGGCAACTCCAGGATATTGGATTTTCACAGCAAATTTTTTCCCATTCTTCTCTGCAATATGGACTTGGCCGATACTGGCAGCATTAACTGAAGTTGCGTTGAAAGTATCAAATAGTTCTTCGGGATGCTTCCCAAAATATTTTTTAAATGTTTTTATAACTAATGGAGGTGACAGCGGAGGTACGGAAAATTGTGACAATGAAAATTTCTCAACATAAGCTTTTGGTAAAATGCTTTTTTCCATACTTAACATTTGAGCCACCTTAAGGGCACTCCCTTTTAGCTTTTTTAGGCTATCATAAATATCTTCTGCATTGTTCTGATTGAGACGCTCTTTTGCCTCCTCTTCAGAATTCAGCATTTTATCACCATAATATTTTAAGTAGTTAACACCAACTTTTGCACCAGTAGTAACTAGTTTTGAAGCACGTGAAATTTTTGTAATGGGTATACTGTCTATGGTCTTCATCTAGTTCATGTGAATTTTTTCTTTGTACAAAAACTTGCCAAAATCTATAAGGCTCTTTAATGGTGTGGTGTCTATGAGGTCAAAACTAGCCCTCACGGATTTTTCAATAAAAACATCTGTTTTTTCAAATGATGGTGAGGAGTCATCTAACCAAAACTTCATAGTGACTAACAATTGTAACCATGCAGATTCTTTGATACAGCGTTGCTGAAGCTTTGTAAGTTGCTCTTGTTTTAAGTCTATAGTCTTAATGTTAAGATGCTCTATAAAGTTTGTAAATCGTTGTTTTAAAGGAGCCAAAGTCCTCAAGGTTTTTAGTGAGGTTTTATGATCTTTAAGTGCATAGGTTACGTAGCTTCTATTGGCTGTTAAAATTTCAAAGAAGGTGAAATAAAAGCTTAATAATTTATTGCGAGCGTCAAAGGATAGGTAGTCTTCACTTTTTTCGAGAATCTCAAGAGTGTTGTCAAAAAATATTTTGAAAATAGATTGCTCTAGAGCATCAAAAGATGAAAAGAATTCATAAAAGTGTTGCTCTTCAAAATTGTTGTCCTTAGCAAAGACATAAACTGATTTAGGCTGTTGGCTGTGCGTTAAAACATAGTCCATGTAACCCGAAATGATGTCTGATTGTTTGATGTTTTTCTTTTTTGCCATTGTAATAATTTTACAATGTAAAGATAAGAAATGTTTAACCTATTATATAAAAAGTTAAACAAAATTTAACTCCATTTAGAACCGTTTTATAACCTAGTGATTCTGCTTTCTTAAAACATAATGGCAAATAATGGCGAGTTGCGCACCAAGAATAGGTGCTACTATATAAAGCCAAAGGTTTGAAATATTACCAGAAAAAATTGCAGGTGCAATTGAGCGTGCGGGATTCATGGATGCTTTTGTCATAGGGCCAGCAAACATAGCCTCAAGAAGAATGACGGAACCCACTGCTATTGCAGCCATAGTTCCAATTTCTTTACTGCCAGTAGATACATTGATAATGACCATCATTAGAAAGAACGTTAACAAGAATTCTAACATAAAAGCTTTATAAGGTGCAAAACCTTCGGCTGGATAGGTGTGTCCGAAACTTTGGCTTTCTGGAAATAAAATCCACAAAACAGCAATTGCCATAAAAGCACCTATTAATTGAGCTGTAATGTAGCTTGGTACATTTTTCCATTTGAATTTTTTAGCAGTAGCAAATCCTAAAGTTACCGCAGGATTAAAGTGAGCACCAGAGATTTCACCAAATGCATATATCATAGACATAACA
Source organism: Winogradskyella sp. (assembly GCA_020435515.1). Taxonomy (GTDB): domain Bacteria; phylum Bacteroidota; class Bacteroidia; order Flavobacteriales; family Flavobacteriaceae; genus Winogradskyella. The sequence goes on from JAGQZO010000249.1 coordinate 3,078, forward strand.
ACAAGTCCCCAAGTTATAGCAATACCAAGATGAGAAACGCTACCGTTTGTAATTTCATCAATGGTCATGGCACCACAACCACAAAATACCATTGTAAAGGTACCTATTGTTTCAGCCAGTAGTTTTCTCATGATATTTTTATTTGGGAGAAAACAAACTTCATCTCAGTAGCAATTTGATTGCTGCGTTCTTCATATTTTTCAGCTTGTTGCGGTGTACCATCGGCAATTTTTGGATCTTCGTAAGTAATAGGTATGCGTTGTTCTGCAACTGCAATAAACGGACAACCTTGATCAGCAGAAGAGCAAGTCATTATTGCAGCGAAACCACTTTTAGGATTGAAGTTTGAAGTAATCGTTTTTGAAAATCCGATAATAGGATGAATATTATCAGCGTACTTTATACTGTAAACAGGATTTTTCCCTTCAGACAACATTTCTACTTCAAATCCAGAATTAACCAAAGTCTTTGCTGCTACAGGAAACAAAGCTGTTGCTTCGGTACCTGCCGAATAGCAAAACAAATTATTGATTCCAAAATATGAACCCATAGCTTGAGCCCAAGCCTGCGATAAGTGACTTCTCCTAGAGTTATGTGTGCAAATAAAATTGAGATTGATAATCTGCTTTTTATCAACTTTAGACTGAACAAAATCAATTAAAGGTTGTAAAATAGCCTTTCGTTCTTCAGAAATTATAGATATATCAAGACTATCTATTTTTTCTATTAATGTTGAATATAGCATCTTCTTTTTAGAATTAACAGCAGTTTCCATCAGGTGAACAGCATGGCTCATTATCTGTAATATCTGCTAATTGAAGTTTTGGTTTCTTATCCTTTTTTCCTGGTTTTTCAGCATACACTGTGATACTGAAAATACCCACTTGACTAGTATTAAATTGGCGAGTCATGGCTTCATCCATGTACTTATTCAATATGTCATCTGGAATAGTAATAGGCTTTTCTTTTTGAACAGTAATGTTTACAAAACCTTCATCAGAAATGTGGTTTAAATACTCCTCTTTTTGAATAGCGCCAGCCACACAGCCAGCATACATTTCGGCATCTTCTTTTAAAGCTTTTGGTAAATCACCTACCAAGACGATATCCGAAATACTAAAATGCCCACCAGGTTTTAAAACCCTAAAAATCTCACTAATAACCTTTTGTTTGTTGGGGACTAGGTTGAGTACACAATTACTGACGATAACATCTGCAATATTATCAGAAACAGGTATATTATCTATATCACCTTCTCTAAACTCAACATTATTGTAACCAAGTTTTTCAGCATTGATGCGTGCTTTTTGTATCATAATCGGTGTAAAGTCAATACCAATGACTTTCCCTTTGTTTCCAGTTTCATGTCTTGCCACAAAAC
>JAGQZO010000250.1 GCA_020435515.1 Winogradskyella sp.
AACGAAGAAAAGGTGTTTAAGTTTTTTAATGAGAAAGACGCTATTTAGCTTATGAAAATTTGCATCGCACAAACCCAATCTGTAAAAGGTGATATTCAAAAGAATATCAAAAATCATTTACGGTTTATCGAACGTGCGATTACATATAAAGCCGATTTAATAATCTTTCCAGAGTTATCCATAACCAATTACGAACCTCAATTAGCCAAAGCACTGGCTACAGAGGCTGAGGATAAACTATTTAATCCGTTTCAAGAAGTGTCTGATCAAAAAGGAATCGTCATTGGTATAGGTATGCCAACAATGGCAACTAATGGGATTAACATAAGCTTGCTCATATTTCAACCCAACAAAGAGCGTGAAGTCTATTCTAAACAACTACTTCACGAAGATGAACTGCCTTACTTTGTAAATGGTGATAAGCAAAAAATATTCACAATTAATGGAAAGAATATCGCCTTCGGTATTTGCTATGAAACACTTCAAGAAGAACATGTTGTAAATGCTATAAAAAATGGAGCAGATGTTTATATCGCTAGCGTTGCCAAACCTCAAAACGGAATAAACAAAGCAAACGAACATTTCCCTAAAATGGTAAAAACTTATAGCACACCAGTTTTGATGTCTAATTGTGTTGGTGCTTGTGATGATTTTATGAGTGTTGGTCAAAGTGCCATTTGGAATGCAAAAGGCGAATTGGTTTCTCAATTAGATGCAACAAATCAAGGCATTCTTATCTATGATACTGAAACAGATCAATCAAAAAGCGAACAACTCATTATTGAAAAAGGCACTCTAACAGATTTAGATATCCTATTTCAAATGTATAAGAGAGCAAAAGAGGCTTTAGAAAATGACAAAATTTATCAATGGACAAACAATTATCCCACACGCTCGATTATTGAAAATGACCTTAAAGATGGTATCTTATACGTCCTGAAAAACAACGACAAAATTATTGGAGCCATAAACATTGGCGAAAACCAAGAGCCTGAATACAAAAGCGATTAAATGGCAGTTTAATGATACTAAAGTATTGGTAATACACAGACTTGTTATTCATCCAACCAGTCAAAACAAAGGTTTTGCAAAACTATTGATGGAATTTGCTGAAGAGTTAGCAAAACAAAACAATTTTACTTCCATTCAATTGGATGCTTACAGCCAGAACGGACGAGTTGTTGAGTTTTATAAAAACCGTGAATACGTTATAAGGGGAAGAGTCAATTTTCCAGAACGAATACATCCTTTTTATTGTATGGAAAAGGTAATCCTAAAACGTTAGCTTTAATCTGCCAAATTATAAGCCTCTTGCATCCAGCCAATCAACTCGTTGTCTACATCATCTACCGAAGTCAGTTGAACACGATGCGTACACATTGTACCGAATGGTCCAGAATCGCCAAGTCTATCGGTTGTTGATTTTTCTGGTAATTTTAAACCTAGGTCAATTCGTGTTTTGGTAGCAGGTTTTATGAGTACAAATTGGCGTTTTCTAATAATGCTTACGCTACCTTTCTTAGGTGTTACGGTAACGTCATTTCCAAAACTTTTTACAATGGGTAGTAACTTCTCATAAATGGGAAATAAATTTTCCTTGCCTTTGTACTGAGTGGATATCAAGTCTTCATCAGCATTGGTGTCTTCCTTAGAAAGTGTTATAATGGTATTGGCAAAACCGTGGGTAACGCCGTGTTCTTTTTTTAAAAAGTTAACACCTTCTGAGTGTTTGGTAAAAGCTTTCCCTTTTAGAATTTTTTTCCATTCCTCTAAAGGCTTACCAGTTTTTTCTGGCATGTTGTTAATCATTGTTTGTAATGCGTCACTCATAACAGTAATATTTAAATATGTTGATCTACCAAAATAGCATTACCATCAGGATCTAAGATTACAAAACTTGCAGGTCCTGAGTCTGGCGCGTCAATTTCACTTGCAAAAGTGACATCCTTGGATTTTAAATGCTCTTGAATAACTCTAACATCATCAAAGCTTTCTAAAGTATTTGCATCTTGGTCCCAACCCGGATTAAAGGTCAGGATATTATTTTTAAACATCCCTTGAAACAAACCAATCAATGTAGATTCGTTTTTCATGATGAGGTAGTTTTTGTCTAAATCGCCAGCAAAGACCTTAAAGCCTAAGGTTTCATAAAATGCTTTTGAAGCTTTGATATCTTTTACTGCAAGACTAACTGAAAATGCGCCGAGTTTCATAATAAATTGTTTTTTAATAGCAATTAAAGGTAAAAAAATCTTAGCTATTAGCTATCTGTCAGTTCGAGTGATTTTAATCCAAATACCTTTTGAATTAAAATAGTACCGAGAACTTTTGGTTTCTAAAATCCTGTTCTCGATACTATTTTTGTCTACTTCGACTGCCTACCTGTTCGGCAGGCAGGCGCTCAGTATGACAAAAATTACTTGAACAGATAATTAATTACCATTCAACAGCACAGGCTTCCCAAATCCTAAACCTTCTAATTTATCTAATTGTGTTTCGGCATCACCAACAATTAAGTAAATCATTTGGTTGGGTTTAATGTAGTGTTCAATAAGCGCTTTAATATCATTTACGGTCAACTCTTTTACGATAGTTTCACGTTGTTTGGCATAGTCATCGGATAAACCATAATTGCTAATGTTGCTAAGCATATCTAACTTAGCGCCTAATGTTTCAAAAGCTCTGGCAGTGCTCTTTATAGTGTAACCTTTGGTGACTTCTAAATCTTCCTCACTATAATTTTTACCATAATCTTCTAAGATTTGTTTTACCAGGCTAGATGCTTCATACGTTACATTGGTACGAATACCACTGCTTATGGTATACTCGCCAACATATTGCGAACCAGAAAAACGAGAACGTATGCCATACGTGTAGCCTTTACCTTCGCGTAACTCTTGAGTTAACTGAGAGGCAAAACCACCTCCACCTAAGCGATAGTTCATTACGTTGGCAAGATAATAGTCTTTGTGCGTAGCTTTTAATGATGGATAGCCGAAGCGAATTACAGATTGTTTTGCACCAGGAACGTCGTAAAAATACACTGTTGATTTTTCAGGATACAATGGCATTGGTAATTCTGGTATGTTTATGTCTTTAGCTTTCCAGTTAGAATTTATTTTGTCTAACGCTTTTACAACATCTTGTTCTAATATAGCACCAACTACATGAAAATTGGTAAGCTGTGGTGATAAGTTGTTGTTGTAATACGCTTTTAAATCTATTAAATCTATACTATTTACTGAAGCTTCAGTGCCTCTGTTATTGTAGGCTAAAATGTTATTCTCTCCATAAAGTAACTTTGAGAACTCATCAGAAGCAATACTATTAGGATTGGCTTTACTGCGTTGAATACTACTAATGGTGCTTTGCTTTAAGAGTTCAAATTCTGTCTCGTCCCAACGTGGCTCTAAAAGAATTTCAGCTACTAGATCTATTGTTTTATCAAAATGCTTAGAAAGGGTAGTGCCAGCAATAGTAATATTTTCTTCCGTAGCATAAGTATAGATGCTTGCACCAATGCTTTCAATGGCATTTTCAAGTTCTTCGGTGGTTTTGTTTTTGGTACCTTTGGTCATTAACTCTGCTAACAGGTTAGATACACCAACTTTATCTTTCTGTTCTAATAACAAACCGCCTGAAATTTGCATTTCAAATTGAACTAAAGGCACTTCATTATTTTCTATACCATAAACCTTAATACCAGAGTCTAATTCTTTTTTCCAGACTTGAGGAATGTTTAATTCAGGACTTGATCCATAAGGTGGTTCTATGCTTCTATCAAAACTACTTGGTGTCTTTTCGTAAGTGGCAGCTATACTTGCATCGAATGTATCTTCTGCTCCTTCAATGATTTTTTCTTCTTTAATATCAGCTAAGACAGAGTTATCTAACACCAAATTCTTTTGACCTTTGGGAACAAAACTGGTGGCTACAAAATTTTTGTCCTTAATGTAAGTGTTGTAAACTCGCATCAC
>JAGQZO010000008.1:0-10540 GCA_020435515.1 Winogradskyella sp.
GACCTAAACCAACCCTTAGAAAAGATTCATCTTGATCCGGAATTATTAAACCTTCCATTTCATTGGATAGTACAAAATTATAATCACCAAATAATTTTACACCAAATCCATCCATGATTATATATTCCAACCCTAAACCAAATTGAACCTTAGTGTGGGTTTCCTCAAAATAATTAGATGCATTATAACCATACCCTCCAAAAAGAAAAGGAGAAAATTCGTTGTAAGGGCTTATTAAATATTCAAGATTGAGATCGAAGGACATAAAGCCTAGATTAGTTGTTTCATCTAAGGCAATACTATATTTATTGAAGGATAAGTTCACGTTAAGATTACTTAAAATATGATACTTGTACCCTATTCTTAAAAAAATATCAAGTTCTGAATCAGGATAATCGCCAAGAATCATTGAAGTACCTACAACAACATCTGTAACATGAGTACCTCTCAGTTCTAAAAAGTCCAATTCACGATAAAGTGCTTTATTACTTTGCTGTGTATCGTCCTCTTGCGCTTTCTCTTCTTGTGCTATGACAAAATTTAGGCTTAGAAAAATAAAAATTATTGTTAGGAATTGATTTTTATTTGAAACAATCATAAAAAGCTTAATTATTAAATAAGCTTAAGTCATTTAAGTATCTGAGGCTTCACAATATAGAAAAATATTTTACAATCAATCAAAAATTAAATATCAACTCTGTAAAAAAAGGATAAAACCATAATATGGTAATATCCTTTCATAAATTTTTTAACGGCCAAAAGCCTTGTTAATATCTTAAATTTTAAGATTCCGTCTGTAGCTCAGGTTGTATATTAACAACCTCATCCTTCACAACATCTTTTATGTCTTTGGAATTGTCTCGGGATAAAATTAAAGTCGCACCCACTAGAACAGCTACACTTAATAGCAACTTCTTCATTTTTACAAATATTGATTAATAGCACTACAAACATACTAAATAAAGCGCTTGCTAAAATGGATAAAACTAGTTTTTTTGTAACAATCTATAGGGTTTTCGACAATGGGACATTTGTTATCGACAAACGACACAAAATATATTTTTTCAACTTAATCTTATACGTATAACTACGTACAAAGCTAATTTTGACAGTCTTACTTTGTAAATAATAGCTCTCTATATTTTGTTAGCGGCCATAACTCGTCATCTATCATTAACTCCAACTTATCACAATGGTATCTAATGTCGTCAAAAAAAGGTTTTACTTTGTGGCAATATCCTTTGGCTTTCTTCTCTATGTTTGTTTCAGAATTTAAAATTTTACGTTCTTCAATCATGTGGGTTACAGAAGAATTTATAGCTTCAATGTGACTGGAGATTTGTTCTATGATATTCAATTGTTCTTTTGCGAAATCCTTAAATTGATCACCATAAATGGTTTTTAGTCCTTTTACGTTTTCTATAAGAATATTTTGATATCTCACAGCCGTTGGTACAACGTGGTTTCGGGCAATATCACCAATAACCCTACTTTCTATTTGAACGTGAAGTATGTACTCTTCCATTTCTATCTCATAACGTGCCTTTGTCTCCACCTCATTCATAACGCCTAGACTTTCAAACAACTCTATTGACGATTTTGCCACTTTAATCTTTAGTGCTTCAGGTGTTGTTTTATTGTTACTTAGTCCACGTTTTTTTGCTTCTTTCTCCCATGCTTCGCTATAACCGTTTCCTTCAAAAAGAATAGCTTTTGATGTCTTAATATATTCTCTCAATACATTAAAAATGGCATCATCCTTTTTCATGCCCTTTTTATCGATCAAAACATCTACTTCTTCTTTAAAATCAATTAATTGCTTAGCCACAATAGTATTTAAAACCGTCATGGGATTTGCACAATTGGCTTTGGAACCAACAGCTCTAAATTCAAACTTATTTCCTGTAAAAGCAAAAGGTGATGTTCTATTTCTATCTGTATTATCCAACAATATTTCCGGGATTTTACCAACAACATTTAGCTTTAAATCTGTTTTCTCTTGAGGTGATAACTTCCCTTTAGTCACACTCTCTAATTCTTCTAAAACCTTAGTTAATTGTGCACCTATAAACACTGAAATTATTGCAGGTGGAGCTTCATTAGCACCAAGACGATGATCGTTACTTGCAGAAGCTATTGCAGCTCTCAATAATTCTTCGTGGGTTTGTACAGCCTTTATGGTATTAATAAAAAAGGTAAGGAATTGTAAGTTGCTCATTGGAGTTTTACCTGGAGATAAAAGATTTATTCCTGTATCTGTGCTTAAACTCCAGTTATTGTGTTTACCTGAACCGTTAACACCAGCAAATGGTTTTTCGTGCATCAAGACACTAAAATTATGACGTTTAGCAACTTTTTGCATTACATCCATTAACAATGAATTATGATCTACAGCAAGGTTGGCCTCTTCAAATATTGGTGCTAATTCAAATTGGTTTGGTGCAACCTCATTATGTCTTGTTTTAACAGGGATACCCAACAGCATACATTCGTTCTCCAAATCTCGCATATACGACATTGCCCTCGACGGGATACTCCCAAAGTAATGATCATCTAGTTGTTGACCCTTAGCTGGAGAATGCCCAAGTAGTGTTCTTCCCGTTAATACAATATCTGGCCTTGATATTGCCAGGGCATTGTCTATTAAAAAGTACTCTTGTTCCCAACCTAAGGAAGCACTTACCTTTTTCACATTTTTATCAAAATATTTACAAACAGCTACAGCTGCTTTATCTACAGCATGCAACGCTCTTAACAGAGGTGTTTTGTAATCTAAAGCTTCACCTGTATAGGATACAAAAACTGTTGGTATACAAAGCGTAGTTCCATAAACAAACGCAGGTGAGGTTGGATCCCAAGCCGTATAACCCCTTGCCTCAAAGGTATTTCTTATACCTCCATGTGGGAAACTAGAAGCGTCCGGTTCTTGTTGCACCAACTGGCTACCACCAAATTTTTCTATAGTAATACCTTCACCAATAGTTTCAAAAAAAGCATCATGCTTCTCAGCCGTTGCACCTGTTAAAGGCTGAAACCAATGTGTGTAATGGGTAGCTCCTTTAGAAATTGCCCATTCTTTCATACCAGTAGAAATATGGTCTGCCAAAACCCGATCTATTTTAGTGCCTTTAGTTATGGCCTCTACAATACTGGATAGGGCTTCTTTGGTTAAATATTGGCGCATAGCCGCCTCATTAAAGACATTGGCCCCAAACACCTCTGAACGTCGCTTTGGCTCTTCTATTTTTAAAGGTTTTCTTTTTAATGATTCTTTTACAGCAAAAAATCTCAATGTTGACATATTATTAGAATTTTGACCCAAAAATACGAAATTATCAAAATATAAAGCATACACCCCTTAAAAATTAGGGCTTATTAACAACTATTAATAACATTTTATCTAAAACACCCTATATTTTTTGACCAATTAAAAAAAAAGATAATATTTGCATTGTCAAATTATAAATCCCATTACTAAATGAGTAAATCTAAATTAGAGTACATATGGCTAGATGGTTATAAGCCTACTCAAAACATGAGAAGTAAAACTAAAATTGAAGAGAATTTTAGTGGAAAATTAGAGGACTGTCCTATTTGGTCTTTTGACGGCAGTTCTACAAGACAAGCAGAAGGCGGTTCTTCTGATTGTTTATTAAAGCCTGTTGCTATTTATCCAGACCCAGGAAGAAAGGATGGATATTTAGTAATGACAGAAGTATTAAACCCTGATGGAACTCCTCATGAGTCTAATGGGAGAGCGACTATTGATGATGATGACAATGATTTCTGGTTTGGCTTTGAGCAGGAGTACTTTATTATGGATAGAAAAACACAATTACCTTTAGGTTTCCCTGTTGGTGGATATCCAGCACCTCAAGGTTTGTATTATTGTTCTGTAGGTGGTCGTAACACCCATGGTAGAGAACTTGTTGAGCGTCATGCCGATTATTGCATTGCTGCAGGATTGAATTTTGAAGGCATTAACCAAGAGGTAGCCTCTGGCCAATGGGAGTTTCAATTATTTGCTAAAGGTGCCAAGAAAGCCGGTGACGAAATTTGGGTTGCACGCTACATGTTAGATCGTTTGACTGAAGATTATGGTTATTATATTGAATATCACCCAAAACCATTAGGAAAAGATATGGATTGGAATGGTTCTGGTATGCACGCCAATTTCTCAAACACAACTCTAAGAACTTGTGGTAGTAAAGAAACTTATGAAAAAATCTGTGAAGCATTCAGACCAGTGGTTAAAGAACACATTGAAGTATATGGAGAGTTTAATGACCAACGATTAACAGGTCAGCACGAAACACAATCTATAGATCAATTTAGCTATGGAGTTTCTGACAGAGGAGCATCTATACGTATTCCTATTATTACTGTAGAAAAAGGATGGAAAGGCTGGTTAGAAGACCGTCGTCCTGCTTCTAATGCAGATCCATACAAAGTTGCGGGCAGAATTGTAAAAACTGTAAAAAGTGCAAAAATTTAAATAGCACATAATGACATAGAAGAGAGCTCATATTTTATATGAGCTTTTTTTATACATCTATTTAAGTGCTAAAAAGATAAACACCATATAAGCAACAAATAGCAACATACCTTTTAAGCGTCCGATTTCAAAACGTTTTGGAATAAGAATTAAGGGTACTAAAATTGCCGCAAAGGCAATCATCCAGAATATATTAGTCGATAGAATCTCAGGTGTTTCAGGATTTACTGCTATGGGCTTTATGATAGCTGTTAATCCTAAAACAGAAGAAATATTAAAAATATTTGAACCTATAAGGTTACCCAACGAAATGGCTTTTTCACGTTTAAGAGCTGCTATTACCGAAGCTGCCAATTCTGGCACACTAGTGCCGATAGCAATAACGGTTACCGAAATAGCATAATCGCTCACACCAACTGCAGTTGCCAACTGCTTTGCACCATCAACTAACCACTCTGAACCAAAATACAATCCTGCTGCTCCTATGAGTAACCAAGCTACAATTTTAAAATTTGATACCTCAGCCAAAGCTTCATCCACTTCGTCTAAGTTGGCCTTAATGGACTTTCTAGAACTTCTAATAAGTACAAATAAGAATACGATAAGAGCAACAAAAAGGATTATACCTTCTAAGGCCGAAAGTAATTCGTCATTCTTCAAAAAATAATATAAAGCAAACGACACCAACATCATCATTGGCCAATTGAGCCTATAAAAATCTCTATCCACAACTAAAGGAGAAATAATAGCAGTAATACCCAACACCAAACCAATGTTGGCTATATTAGAGCCTATTACATTACCAAGAGCAATATCAGTACTACCACCTAAAGCGGCTTGTAAGCTTACTAAAAGCTCTGGTGCCGAAGTGGCAAAAGACACTACCGTCATACCTATAACCAGTTTAGAAATCTTAAGCTTGAAAGACAGTCCTACAGACGCTCTCACCAAAAAATCACCGCCAACTACTAACAATGCCAACCCAGCTATAACAAGAAATACGCTCATCTACAACCCAAATATTTAATTCATCTGTTTTTTAAGAATTGCGAAGATAGTATTTCATTTTCAAAGCAAGAAAAACTAAATTTTTCGTTAAAAAACTATTTTTTTAGTTGTTTAACTATAAAAATAGTTATATTTGAATTCAATTAAAAATTACACTTCTAAAATGCAAAAACTCACTAACAAAGAAGAAGAAATAATGCACATTTTATGGAAGCTTGACAAAGCATTTGTAAAAGATGTACTAGCTGAGATTGAAACAGATAAGCCACATTACAATACGCTGTCTACAATTATTAGAAATCTAGAAGAAAAAGGCTATGTTAGCTATAATGCTTATGGAAAAACTCATCAGTACTTCCCTATTGTATCTAAAGAAGATTACAAAAAGCGTTTTATGACTACCGCTATTGAAAATTACTTCAATAGTTCTTACAAAAATGTGGTGTCCTTTTTTGCTAAAGAAGAAAAGATTAGTGTTGAGGAATTAAAGGAGATTATTGAACTCATCGAAAACAAGGAATAATCATGGAGTATCTATTGAAAGCATCTGCTGTTATTTGCATATTCTATATATGTTTTCAGCTATTATTAAAGCGAGAAACATTTTTTAATCATAACCGTTGGTTTTTAATTATCGGCTTGGTTTTAGCACTGGTATTTCCCCTGGTTATAATTCCTGTTTATATACCTGTTGAAACAACTGTCACAACAGAAACTACATTTCAAGTTAGTAAACTAGCTGTGAATAACACCAATAATGATTTAACCGACACATTTGAATGGTCTTCATTATTGCCTATTATTTACTGTATTGGCCTCAGTGTTTTATTCCTTCATTTTTTAATTCAATTCGGCTCTCTTGTTTGGTTGCTACTCAAGAACCCAAAAAACAAAGAGGGCATATACACTTATGTTATAGTAAATCATAAAATTTCACCATTTTCATTCTTTAAGTGGATTGTTTTCAACCCTAAAGACTTTACCAAAAATGAATTGGAACTTATACTAATGCACGAGAAAGTACACGTTAATCAAATGCATTCCTTAGATATTTTATTCTCCAAATTGGCATGCGTCATATTTTGGTTCAATCCACTTATATGGCTTTACAAAAAAGAAGTGCGCCAAAACCTAGAATATATTGCGGATTACAAGACACAATCTATTTCAAAAGACGACAAAGCTTATCAGCATTTATTACTAAAAACTAGCATAAATAACACAAACATTTCATTACCAAACAACTTTTATAATTCACAAATCAAAAAACGAATCATAATGTTACACAAATCTAAATCACACAGTAAAAAGCAATGGAAATACCTACTAGTTTTACCAATTTTAGCAGGTTTATTAATGAGCATGAACACCGAAAAAGTTTATGTAGACAATAGCAGCAAAATTTCAAAACATCTATATACTGATCCAATAAAAATAATTTTCAATAAATCTATCACCGATGATGAATTAGATAAGATATCCAACCAGCTTAAGGAACATGGTGTGCTAATGCAAATACAAAAAATTAAAAGGAATGAGAATGATGAGATTATTGCTATAAACATTGATTTTGAAGGAAATGGTAATAAAGCAAACTATGGCGTCTCTGGAAACAAAGCAATAAAGCCGTTTTATTTTGAAATGACAAACGATAATTTTGGTGTTGGAAACCACATATATGAAGAGATTATTATTGCTGAAGAAGTTAAAATAGATAACTCTCCACAAAACTCAAAAACGAAAAGCGAATTTATAATTAATGAAAATGAAAAAATTGAAGACTCTGGCAACGAAAAAACAACTAAAAAAGACATCAATAAGGAGATTATTCGAAAAGAATCAAAAAGATATTACGACGGTGATAAGCCAATAATCCTAAAAAATGATAAACAAACCGAAATCATTTACCCTAATGAGAACAAAATTATATATAGGGATATTGATAATCCAAAACCTTTAATTATTGTTGATGGTAAAGAGATAGATTATGATAAAATAGAAGATGTTGAGCCCAACTCGATAAGAGAGGTAAATGTTATTAAAAATGAAAATGCAATAGAAGCCTATGGAGATAAAGGAGAACATGGAGCTATTATAATAACAACCAATAACAATAGTACTTCTTCAAATGTTTCAAAAACAAAAACAAAAACAAAAACAGAAAGTCCGTGGGTAATTTCTTATAACTCAACATATGTTGATGTGGAGAACCCATCAAAAAATGGCTCATTGGTTTACATTACCAAAAAGAGTAAAGATTTTGTCCTAGAGCACCAAAAAGCTATTTTAGAAAAACTGGATATCACTGTAAAATATTCTAAACTAAGAAGGAATAAAAATGGAGACATAACAAGTCTTAAAATTACTCTTAAAAGCAAAGATGGCAAACAAACCAGTTCTACTTACAAGAATGACGAAGGAATAGCAAACATCGAATATGGTATCTCTGATGGAAAACTAGTAGTAAGAACCAGTTTGCTTAGCTTAGATTAAAATACAAACATATATATAAAAAAGCCAAACTAAATATTAAGTTTGGCTTTTCTATTTTATTTTAAGTTGTTTATTCAACAACTATTTTCCTTGTTACAAATCCTTTTTCATTTTCAAGTTTTAACAAATACAACCCTGAAGCTAATTCTAAATCGATATAATTTTCAATACTATTAAATTGCTTAAGAAGTTTCCCTTCAACGGAATAAACCTCAATGCTCATTATATCAGTTCCTTTTATATACAACCTATCAGTAGTTGGGTTTGGATACAGAGAGATAGCCTTTAATGCATTTTCTTCTATACTGAGTTGCTGATCCCAAACCTCTCCAACATTATTACCCCAAATATATTCTACCAAATCGGGTTGATCTATAAACGGGTTTCTATTAAACTGCCAGGTGTAAACCACGTTGTTTCTATTCATTTCAAAATCGTCTGGCGGATCGTTTCTATGCCAATCGAGCAGCGTTGCCAAATCACCTAACTGTCCTGTTGTTGTCGGGAAGCCATTTACCACCTGCAATCCGTTGTAACGTATTTCCATATACAACACACTTCTTGCAACATCACCTCTAAAGCTACCCAGTGTGCCAGAGGGACCAATATATTCACCATAATGTTGATTACCACGTGTACTATTTTCTATCGCATCTACAGCGCGCAAGGCATGGGCATCAGAGTTTCCATGTCTAAGCGAATCGGCTTCGGTTGTCCAAAACACATCAATACCATCTGCAATTTCATCTTCTTCAATATCATCAAATCCACCTCTAGAACGTGGAAATGTGTGCTCTCTATTCCATTTTCCTGTACCGTCACTACCGGTTTGCAAATCCAACTTTGCTCTACCTTCTTCGGTATAAACCAACCAAACCTGATTACTATTTTCTGGGTTTTGGTCCGCTTCCAATAAAATATCAACAACATCTGCATACGTTTGTGCTCTCACTACTGTTGGATTTGCAATAATATCTTGTAACGCTTGTCTCAAAGCCATGTCAGACAAACCATCTAGACTATCGTAGTAACCATCTGGCTGTGTACTTTGCACAATTCCTGTGGTTGGGTTTATCGGAGTTCCCCAAGATGCAACACTAAAGTCGTTGTCCACTACTCTAACTTCAACATTATTATTACCAGGAACTATAGGCTCTACCAAATCAGTAAATTGAATTCTTATCACCTCGTCACCTTCGTCGTCAGAATCGTCTGTTAGAGTAATAGTTGTTGACGTTGAATTGGTTCCGTTTGAAATAGTGAGGTTGGTATTACCTGAAAAATCTGAAGTATTAAACCCAAAGTTGTTCAGACTAATATTGAAGTTTAAATCTGAAGCAACATTCATTTCCGAAGTAAATATAATGTCAAAAGATGTTCCTTCATCATACTGAGTTTCTGTAACTGTAATTTGAATAGGATTTATTGCAATACCAGAACCATCATTTTCTCGCCTTGGTGTTGGTGTTGCTGAAGAAAACGATTCCGCTCCCATACCATCAACAAAACGCTGAATAGATTTAGGATTAGCATTTGTACCATCATCATTATATTGAACGGTTTCCCCAAGAAGGGCCAAAAGCCCAGTATCATCAGGATCATTAGTACCATAAACCATGGCGTCTATTAGATTTGTTTGGGTTGCTAAAGTTCCTTCAGGAAAATCGTTTATAGAAGCTTGATAGATTCCTACAGCATCTGCGCCATTTTGTATAACATTTTCAGGGATTAACAACTGTGGTGCTGGATAAACACCAGAACTTCCTATAACAAGTAGCCCATTATTATCGGTTTGGTTGCCATTTAGGTCTATAACCATATAGCTAGAATCAGCTCCGCTTGAAGAGCCATTAAAAAATACTAAAATGTAGCCGTCTGTTGAAAAATTTGGTGTTTGGGATTTTAACTCAATAAATTCTGCTGTATCTGTACTTGGGGAGTCTGCATCCAATTCATTTATAACTAAAATTTGACTCCATGCATTATGACATAGAAATACTACTAAGACTATTATGAATCGTTTCATGCGTTTATATTTATTTGCTTTTAATGGTCATGGAACATCTGCATCATTATTTCGTTGTTAGATTTATGATTAATCACAGGATGTTTCATCTATTATTTTTTTCAAAGATAATGGTAAAAAATACTTTTAATGTTAATTAAAAATTATTAACAAAAGCTAACCGAATTATACTGTAATATTTACTGCTTAATAAAACTTCAAAAAGATGAAAAGTTAAAAATTGAGACTTATAAAGATGAAATGCCCCTACGATTTGAAAAACCAACTCAAAAACCCTCTACAAACATATAAATTTGTAATACTAAATATAAATTATAGTTTCATTTAATAACTTTAATTAAGACAAGTCACATTTTTTAGTAATATATTTCATCTTTTTAGTTATAAATATAAATGCAATTTCGTCGATTTTTATAAAAACGTTTGGAAGACTATTTGTTATCGATATATATTGAAAACTCAATCAAGAATTTAAAACAAATAATTAACCTCTAAACCAAAAAAAATGATGACTTTAG
>JAGQZO010000008.1:10687-14820 GCA_020435515.1 Winogradskyella sp.
ATCAAAAATGAAGACATTTATTTTTAAGATTATTGCAAAAATCAACAAAGCGATACTCCCAAGTTATTCTAAAAGACAATTAGACCTAAGTAAGGCAAGTAAAATACAGCTTGCTGTTATTGGTTGGCGTGCATACGTAACCAAAAATGCCTTAGACTAAAAAAGACTGCCTATGGGCAGCCTTTTAAAGACTCAATATAATCTATCGCTTTAGCGGTAAATTCTCTTTTTCAATATTAGTTTCTTGTTACTGAGCCCATTAAATTTTCTACAGGGCCATCTTCCATATTTATAACGGTATGAACCATAGCGTTTGCTGGCACCATATGAGCTAAAGGCTTTAAAGTAAATGGCGCGCTACTATTGTCAGGGTAAGGTTCTACAGAAATAACAACTGTTCTTCCTTTTAAATCTGTAGGAAACGTTAAACCTGTTGGTGCATTTTGCAAATAATCTTCGCCAGGATAGCCAGGCCCATTACCTGTATTACCTTTAAATAGTGATGTTGCAGCATTATCATCAGCAGCTTCTGCATTTGTAAATGTTCCTGTACTTATTGGAGTACCATCAAATACAACCCAACCTTCATATTTCCAACCATCTGATAAAGTTGGTAGGTTTAAGCCAGCCACAAGATTTGGCGCATTAGTATTGTCCAAAAACCAAACACCACTAGACTCGTTTGTATCATCCATGTCTGTTGGAGTTGCTAAAATATACTTCCCAGTTGAAGCTCCTAATGAAGTTAATGCACTTCCTGAACCTACAACTATATTGTCAGAATTTACGTTAGCCACATTACCCGAAAAATCCCCAGCTAATAACTTAGTGGCAGCTGGTGCAGGATCTGGATCCACTACTGGCTCAATTGACAGTACAAATGTTGTTGCATTTTCCAATTGCTGTGTGTTAACAGAAAATGTTTGTGGGAAAGCAACACTTGTAAAAGTACCAGTACTTACAGGTTGTCCATTTACAATTATCCAACCTTCATACACATAATCACTCCCTAAAGCCTCTAGACCTTGGAGATTTAAAGTTAAATTTGATGTTGTAGACGTATTATTATCATCGTCACTACTACAAGACACGGCAAAAAAACTAAATGCCAGTAATCCTAAAAATGTTTTTTTAATCATCGCTTACTGTTTTAAAAATTTAATACAGTAAAACTAGAATACGTATGTGACCCAAAATGTTAGGTAGCTAACAGTTGTGATTTTTTTTTGTAAAGCTGACCAAAGTCATTAAAAATTTGTGACACAGTTAGTAACTTTTCGAATAAATAATTATGTCATGATTAAAAGTTTAGAACAAAAAAGGTGCTCCGAGATTTTAAAAAACAATTACATAGGCTATTTGTCTTACATAAGTGGTAATAGGCCTTATACCATACCAATTACTTATTATTATAATGACGAAGAGGATTATATAATTTGCTACTCTGGCAATGGGCACAAAATCAAATCCATGCGAAAGCACACATCAGTTTCCATCACAGTAGCAGATATTTTTAGTAATAACAAATGGCAATCTGTTATGGCACATGGTCACTATGATGAAATTGATGGAGGTACCGCTAAGCTTTATTTGCATGAATTTTCTTTAGGTATTAAAAACATTGTTTTAAAAAAAGAGCATAAAGATTTAGATTATATTAGTCAATTTTCGAGCAAAATTTACAATATGGAAACTCCTATTGTCTTTCTTATTAGAATCGATGATATCACGGGTAAAATGAAGTCTTAATCTTAATGAAAATTGATAATCATGACGAAAAATTATCTAATAAAATACCATTGAAAGCAAAAAAGCAAGCAGTATTAATGCTTGCTTTTTTATTTAGTGACCTCGACAGGATTCAAACCTGTAACCTTCTGAGCCGTAATCAGATGCGCTATTCAGTTGCGCCACGAGGCCTTATAAAGGGCTGCAAATATATAACTTTTATTAAAAAACAACCAAACTATTTATTTCAAAATTCTAAATGATTATTTTTGAAACATGATTTCAAAAGACATTTTAGAGCCATTTTCTTATTTGTTTGACGAAGAAATTCTCAACAACATATCTAAAGTAGCAAAAATTAAAGACTTTAATAAAAACGATATCATCATTGATATTGGCCAGGAGCTTAAATATGTTCCGCTTTTAATAAGAGGAAATATCAAGGTACTTAGAGAGGACAATGAAGGTAGTGAACTATTACTTTATGTATTAGAATCTGGTGATACTTGTGCCATGTCCTTAACCTGTTGTATGGCAAAATCCGTAAGTAAGATAAGAGCTATAGCAGAAGAAGATACTACGGTCATTATGATACCAATAGACCAAATGAGGAGTTGGTTTGATTCCAATGATAGTTGGAGAAGTTTTATCTTACAAAGTTACCAGATACGTTTTGACGAAATGCTAGAAACCATAGATACGTTGGCTTTTATGAAGATGGACGAAAGACTTTTTAAGTATCTAACCGATAAAGTTAAACTCTCTGGATCTATAGATTTAGAAATTACGCATCAAGAAATAGCTGAAGATTTACACACCTCTAGAGTTGTAGTTTCTAGATTATTGAAACAGCTTGAAAAACAAGAACGTATAAACCTTGGAAGAAATAAAATTCATGTCATAGACTTTTAATTTCGCTTTAAAACTTAACCCCTTCAAAATTCAAACTTTAATAATTAAATGGAACTAATTAAAGACCCTTGGCCATGGTATGTATCTGGCCCCTGTATTGCCATAATAATGTTTTTATTACTCTATTTCGGAAAAACTTTTGGCATGTCTTCAAATTTAAGAACTATGTGCGCTATCGGAGGAGCAGGTAAATATTCTGAATTTTTTAAATTCGATTGGAAAAGCCAGAGATGGAACCTTATCGTAATGATTGGTGCTATTGTTGGTGGGTTTATCGCTCATTTTTTCCTCTCTAACCCAACTAATATAAACCTAAGTACTGAAACCATTACAGATTTAAATACGCTAGGGTTTAAAAATGTAGGAAACAGTCTTTTACCACCAGAATTATTTGCTTGGGAAAACGTGCTTACCCTTAAAGGTATTGCAATCTTAGTTATTGGTGGCTTTTTGGTTGGTTTTGGAACACGCTATGCTGGAGGTTGTACATCTGGCCATGCTATTACTGGCTTAAGCAGTTTACAATTACCCTCTTTAATAGCTGTTATCGGATTTTTTATTGGCGGCTTAATCATGATTCATTTAATTTTTCCAATACTATTTTAAGATGACGAAATTTTTGAAGTTTTTTTTAGTTGGCATATTCTTCGGCATAGTGTTAGTGAAATCTGAAGCCGTTTCTTGGTATCGCATATTTGAGATGTTCAAGTTTCAATCCTTTCATATGTATGGCATTATTGGCACTGCTGTTATTACAGGTGTTTTGCTGCTACAAGTAGCTAAACGAAGTCATCTCAAAACAACACAGGGAACAAACTTACGAGTCCCCTTAAAAGATAAAGGTTTCGTTAAATATATCATCGGCGGAAGCATTTTTGGACTAGGCTGGGCTCTTTGTGGAGCTTGCCCAGGGCCAATGTACATTTTAGTTGGCACAGGGGTTTTCTCTATGCTAATTGTAATTGCTTCTGCGTTATTTGGCACATTTATATATGGTATTTTAAAGCGTAAGCTTCCTCATTAATCTGCGACCTATGTAACAAATAGCACATAAAGATTTTTTTGCTTTTATAAATTAGCGTAAATTTATAAGAGTACAATAATTGCATTTAAGATTAAAAAAACTTTCAAAGCATGAAAATTGAACAGCTATATACTGGATGTTTGGCTCAAGGAGCTTATTATATTGAATCTGAAGGAGAAGTTGCTATCATTGACCCTTTAAGAGAAACACAACAATATATTGATAAAGCTAAGGCTAATAACTCCAAAATTAAATATGTTTTAGAAACGCACTTCCACGCAGATTTTGTTTCAGGACATGTAGATTTAGCTAAAAAAACAGGAGCAACGATTGTTTTTGGGCCAGGTGCACAAACTGAATATGATATGCACTCTGCTACTGATGGCGAAGAGCTAAAACTAGGTAAACTCACTATAAAAGTACTGCACACACCTGGTCATACGCTAGAGTCAGTCACCTATTTATTAAA
>JAGQZO010000009.1:0-2339 GCA_020435515.1 Winogradskyella sp.
AGGGTAATTTCTTTTTTCGAAGGCTTTATCGTCTCCGTAGATAGCTTGTCCGAATTTACGAGCTATTTTAGTTTTAGGACCAGTATATCTTGCCATTTTAAATTAATTTTGAGAGTGATTATAAAATTAAGGTCTTAAGCTTATCCTTCTATAACCGTTAATCTCTCGTTGATACTTGTTTTAAATTTTTCAGTTTGCAAATTTACATATAAAAAAGTTAATATCAACCGAATAAACGATTGATATTAACTTCATATGTTATAAATATTATACGCGACGTCTCTTTGGAGGACGACAGCCATTATGTGGCATTGGAGTTACGTCGATAATCTCTGATACTTCAATACCTGCATTGTGGATTGATCTGATAGCAGATTCTCTACCGTTACCTGGACCTTTTACGTATACTTTCACTTTTTTTAAACCAGCTTCTTTTGCTACTTCAGCAGCATCTTCTGCAGCTAATTGTGCTGCATAAGGAGTATTCTTTTTAGAACCTCTAAAGCCCATTTTACCAGCTGATGACCAAGAAATAACGTCACCTTTTTTATTTGTTAAAGAAATGATGATATTGTTGAAAGATGCATTTACATGAGCCTCTCCAATCGCATCAACTATTACTTTACGCTTTTTTGTGTTTGACTTTGCCATATTTTTTAGTTTCTAGTTGTTAGCTTTTAGTTGTTAGAATCCTAAACTTTTACATTTCAGACAGATTCATCTAACCTCTAATTACTAATGACTAATGTCTTTAATTATTATTTAGTTACTTTTTTCTTGTTAGCAACTGTTTTTCTTTTACCTTTTCTTGTACGAGAGTTATTCTTAGTACGCTGTCCTCTTAAAGGAAGACCTGCTCTGTGACGAATACCTCTGTAACATCCAATATCCATCAATCGCTTAATGTTTAATTGAGTTTCAGAACGTAATTCACCTTCAATTTTGAACTGTCCTACCGCATCACGAATAGCGCCAATTTCATCATCAGTCCAGTCTTGAACTTTAGTACTCTCGTCTACTTTAGCAGTTTCTAAAATTTCTTTAGCTCTACTTCTACCTATTCCATAGATATAGGTTAAGGATACTACTCCTCTTTTTTGTTTTGGTATGTCTACACCTGCAATTCTTGCCATATTAATTTAGTGTTTAGTGTTAGCGTTTAGTTGTTAGAATCCTAAACCTTTCGATTTCGAACAGATTCATCTAACTACTAATTACTAATGACTTTTTTATCCTTGTCTTTGCTTGAATCTTGGATTCTTTTTGTTAATGACGTATAGTCTTCCTTTTCTGCGGACTAATTTACAGTCTGCACTTCTCTTTTTTACTGATGCTCTTACTTTCATCTTTATCGTGTTTGAAAGTTTAAAGTTTAAAAGTTTAAAAGTTGATTACTTTACAACTTTTTTACTTTTAACTTCTTAACTCGTTTTTAGTATCTATAGGTTATACGAGCCTTAGATAAATCATAAGGACTCATTTCTAATTTCACTTTATCACCTGGTAATAATTTAATGTAATGCATACGCATTTTACCAGATATATGTGCTGTCACAATGTGACCGTTTTCTAATTCAACTCGAAACATAGCATTAGATAATGCTTCTATAATTGTTCCGTCTTGTTCAATTGCTGCTTGTTTAGCCATAATCTATTCTTAATTATGAGGTAACTGATTTTCTGTTTTTACCAGTTTTCATCAAGCCATCATAATGCTTATTCAATAAATAAGAATTAATCTGCTGCATAGTATCAATAGCAACACCAACCATAATTAATAATGATGTGCCACCAAAGAATAATGCCCAACCTTGCTGCACTCCTACTAATTGATAAACAAATGCAGGGAAAATAGCAACTAATGCTAAGAAAATAGATCCTGGTAAGGTAATCTGAGACATAATTTTATCTAAGTACTCAGCTGTTTCTGTTCCTGGTCTAATTCCTGGTATAAAACCACCACTACGCTTTAAATCGTCGGCCATCTTATTAGTAGGTACTGTAATTGCAGTATAGAAATATGTAAATATTATAATCAATAATGCAAATACTAGGTTATACCAAAATCCAAAGATATCTTGGAAGTTAGTTTGCATCCATTGCCCTACACCACTTTCAGGACCGAATAACTTACCAATGTATGCTGGTGCGAACATTATCGCTTGTGCAAATATGATAGGCATTACACCCGATGCATTTAACTTTAGTGGTAAAAACTGACGTGATCCAAATACATTTTTCTCATAACCACCTGAAGCTGTTCTTCTTGCGTATTGTACAGCAATCTTACGTACTGCCATTACTAATAATACTGAACCTAAAATGACCAAGAACCAAAT
>JAGQZO010000009.1:2346-6636 GCA_020435515.1 Winogradskyella sp.
ACTAATTCTATTAAAATCATCATAAATCCACCATTTCCACCTTCTAATCTAGAGAACATATTTTGTGCAAATGACTGTGGCATTGTTGCTATAATACCAACCATAATTAATAATGAAATACCATTACCTATACCTTTATCAGTAATTTTTTCACCTAACCACATTGCAAAAACACAACCTGTTACTAAAATTACTACCGAAGAGAAATAGAAAATGTTTTCTGAAAAACCAGGTATTAACATTTGGTTGATTGATTGAAGCCCAGATAAAGACGGAATGGTACCTAAATAAGCAGGTGCCTGAACCAAACAAATTCCAATAGTTAACCATCGTGTTATTTGGGTAATTTTCTTTTGTCCACTAGCCCCTTCTTTTTGAAGCTTCTGTAGATAAGGAATTGCAATACCCATAAGCTGTACAACGATAGATGCAGAGATGTATGGCATGATACCTAGGGCAAAAACTGAGGCTTTAGAAAAACCACCACCAGTAAACGCATTAATCAACCATAATAAACCACCTTGTGCAGCAGAGCTTTGTAGTTCAGCTAACTTAGGAAAATCTACACCTGGTAAAACCACTTGAGCACCAAAACGATACACTAATAGTAAGCCTAAGGTTAGAATAATTCTATCCTTAAGCTCAGTGATTTTCCAGACGTTTTTTAAAGTTTCTATTATCTTCATCTTTTAAATCTTATAAAGTTACAGCTTCACCACCAGCAGCTTCAATAGCAGCTTTTGCTGTAGCAGTAAATTTATGTGCAGTTACTGTTAATTTTGCTTTTAATTCACCTCTACCTAAGATTTTTACTAGATCGTTTTTTCCAGCTTTACCTAATGATACAAGTGTTTCAAAATCTACAGTATCCTTGATTTTCTTTTCGTCTACTAACTGTTGTAATGTATCTAAGTTTACACCTTGATAATCTACTCTGTTAACATTAGTAAATCCAAATTTAGGAACACGTCTTTGTAAAGGCATTTGACCACCTTCAAAACCTAATTTCTTAGAGTATCCAGAACGTGATTTTGCACCTTTGTGTCCTCTTGTCGCAGTACCGCCTTTACCAGATCCTTGACCACGTCCAACACGTTTTCCTTGATTTTTAACTGAACCTTCTGCAGGTTTTAAATTACTTAAATCCATTGTTAAGTTTATATTTTTAAGCTTCTTCTACAGAAACTAAATGTTCAACTTTCTTCACCATACCAAGGATATTTGGTGTGGCATCGTGCTCTACGACTTGACCAATCTTTCTAAGACCTAAAGCTTCTAATGTTTGCTTTTGTCTTTTAGTACGATTGATTGCACTTTTTACTTTAGTTACTTTAATCTTTGCCATCTTGTCCTAGATTATCCTTTATATACTTTTTCAAGTGAAATTCCACGTTCTCTTGCTACAGCGTTTGCATCTCTTAATTGTAACAAAGCATCGAAAGTAGCTTTTACAACATTATGAGGATTTGAAGATCCTTGAGATTTTGATAATACATCATGTACACCAACAGCTTCAAGTACTGTTCTTACAGCACCACCAGCAATAACTCCAGTACCAGGTGCAGCAGGAATAATGTTTACTCTAGCACCACCATATTTACCTTTTTGTTCGTGTGGTAATGTTCCTTTTGCGATAGGAATTCTTACTAAGTTCTTCTTAGCATCTTCTACAGCTTTTGCAATTGCTGTTGCTACGTCTTTAGATTTTCCTAATCCATGACCAACAACACCTGCTTCGTCACCTACAACAACAATGGCAGAAAAACCAAATGCTCTACCACCCTTTGTTACTTTAGTTACACGCTGTACTCCTACTAAACGGTCTTTTAAATCTAGTCCGCCTGGTTTTACTAATTCTGCGTTTTTATAGTTTTGATACATAATGTCTTAAAATTTAAGTCCTGCTTCTCTAGCACCTTCTGCTAATGATTTTACTCTACCATGGTACAAATAACCACCTCTATCAAAAGAAATAGTTTCTACACCTGCTTTCATAGCTTTTTCTGCAACAGCTTTTCCTACTAAAGCAGCAACTTCAGTCTTATTTCCTTTAGACTTTGCTATATCTTTATCTCTTGAAGATGCAGCAGCTATAGTTACACCAGTTACATCATTTACGACCTGAGCATAAATTTCTTTATTACTTCTAAAAACAGCTAATCTTGGTCTTGCTTCAGTACCAGATACTACCTTACGGATTCTGCTTTTTATTCTTATTCTTCTTTCGTTCTTTGTCAATGCCATAACTTACTTATTAAGCTGATTTACCTGCTTTTCTTCTAATTTCTTCACCAACAAACTTGATACCTTTTCCTTTGTAAGGCTCTGGCTTACGGAAACCACGAATTTTCGCTGCTACCTGACCAACTAACTGTTTATCGTGAGATGTTAATTTAACTATTGGGTTTTTACCCTTTTCTGATACTGTCTCTACTTTAACTTCTGGCGCGATGTCCATGACGATATTGTGTGAGAAACCTATAGCTAAATCTAACTTTTGTCCTTGATTAGATGCTCTATAACCAACACCTACTAATTCTAATTGTTTAGTAAATCCGTTAGAAACACCTTCAATCATATTAGCAATTAACGCTCTGTATAGACCGTGTTTTGCTCTGTCATCTTTTTTATCAGAAGGACGGGTTAATGTAATGGTACCGTCTTCTAAAGTAATTTCAATATCAGAGAAAGTTTGGAATAATTCCCCTAATTTCCCTTTTGTAGTAATTACGTTATCTTTGATTTCTACAGTTACACCTTCAGGAACTGTGATTGGGCTTTTACCTATTCTTGACATAATTTCCTGTTTTTAGTAAACGTAACATAATACTTCGCCACCAACGTTTTCTCTTTGCGCTTGTTTACCAGTCATCACTCCATGAGACGTAGAAACAATTGCAATACCTAAACCATTTAAGATTCTTGGCATTTCGTTAGCACCAGCATATTTACGTAAACCTGGTTTACTGATTCTTTGAATTTTTTTGATGACAGACTCTTTTGTCTCTTTATTGTACTTTAAGGCAATCTTAATTGTACCTTGTACCGTTGAGTCATCAAACTTGTAACTTAAAATATATCCTTGATCGAATAATATTTTAGTTATCTCCTTTTTTAAGTTAGATGCAGGAATTTCTACCACTCTGTGGTTAGCTTTCACAGCATTTCTAACTCGCGTTAAATAATCCGCTATTGGATCTGTGTACATAGTTTAAAATTTAGGAAAATGGTTTTCGATTATTATTTTCGAACCTAGATTCCGATTATACAATAGTTGTTATTGATAATTGTACAGAAGCTAATTCGCTTCCTCAATGTTACCAACTTGCTTTTTTTACACCAGGAATTAACCCTTTGTTAGCCATTTCTCTAAACATTACACGAGAGATACCAAACTGTCTCATATAACCTTTTGGTCTTCCTGTAAGTTTACATCTATTATGCTTACGTATTGGTGATGCATTTACTGGCAACTTTTGCAATGCGTCGTAATCTCCAGCCTCTTTTAAAGCTTTTCTTTTCTCAGCATACTTAGCAACCATTTTTGCACGCTTCACCTCGCGAGCTTTCATTGATTCTTTAGCCATAATTAATTCTTTTTAAATGGTAATCCTAGTTCTGTTAATAAAGACTTCGCTTCTTTGTCTGTTTCTGCAGAAGTCACAAATGTAATATCCATTCCTGAGATTTTGTTGATTTTATCGATGTCTATCTCAGGGAAAATGATCTGTTCTGTAATACCTAAATTATAATTTCCACGACCATCAAAACCTGTAGCTTTAATACCATTGAAATCTCTAACTCGTGGTAGAGCACTTGTTACTAATCTATCTAAGAACTCATACATTTGCTCACCTCGTAGAGTTACTCTAGCACCAATTGGCATTCCTTTACGTAACTTGAATGAAGCAACATCTTTCTTAGAAATTGTAGCTACAGCTTTTTGACCAGATATTTTAGTTAATTCTTCAACTGCATGATCTATTAACTTTTTATCTGCAACAGCAGCTCCAACACCTCTAGATAAAACTATCTTTTCAAGCTTAGGTACTTGCATTACATTTTTATATCCAAATTCTTCTGTAAGAGCAGGAACAATTTTGTCCTGGTACTCTTTTTTTAATCTTGCAACGTAAGCCATAATTAAATTACTTCATTAGATTTTTTAGAAAATCTTACTTTATTGTCGCCATCCATTCTATAACCTACTCTCGTAGTTTCTCCCTTGCTTGTTAATAAAGACAAGTTTGAAATATGAATTGATGCTTCTTTCTCTACAATACCACCTTG
>JAGQZO010000010.1 GCA_020435515.1 Winogradskyella sp.
TTGAATCAATCATGATTACTTTGTCGGGCTTCTGAAAATTTAATATTGCCATTTTTTTCTTCGTTTTGATTGTTATTTAGTTGCGCGATTTATAAGTTTGAAGAAGACCAATAAATCCTTTGGCTAAATACCAATATGATTATTTATTATTTAGAATATAATTCGACGATGAATTGTTCATTGATATTTTCTGGAATTTGAACTCTTGCTGGAACAGAAACATAAGTTCCAGATTTTGTATCGTTATTCCATGTAATCCATTCGTAAACATTACTAGATGATGCCAATGCTTGCTCGATAGCTTCTAATGATTTAGATTTTTCTCTTACTGCAACAACATCTCCTGCTTTTAATTGATAAGAAGGAATGTTTACAATTTCACCATTTACTGTAATATGTCTGTGCGACACTAATTGACGTGCACCACTTCTTGAACGAGAAATTCCCATTCTATAAACAACATTGTCTAATCTAGATTCACACAATTGTAACAATACCTCACCTGTAATTCCAGGAGCAGCAGTTGCTTTTTTAAACATGTTTCTAAATTGACGTTCTAATACTCCATAAGTGTACTTAGCTTTTTGCTTTTCCATTAATTGAGTAGCGTACTCAGATTTTTTTCCACGTCTTCTGTTGTTTCCGTGTTGCCCAGGAGGATAATTTCTTTTCTCAAAAGATTTATCTTCTCCGAAGATAGCTTCGCCAAATTTTCTAGCGATTTTAGTTTTAGGACCAGTATATCTTGCCATTTTAAAATTATTATGAGAGTGGTTATGAATTAAGGTCTTAATCTTATCCTTCGATAACCGTTAACCTCTCGTTGATACTTGTTTTGTTAATTTACGATTTATGATTACCGATTTACGATTGAAAAATCCAAATTCGTAAATCGTAATTCTAAAATTGTTATACTCTTCTACGTTTTGGAGGACGACATCCATTGTGAGGTGCTGGAGTAACATCAATAATTTCTGTTACTTCAATACCACCATTATGTATAGATCTGATTGCAGATTCTCTACCATTTCCAGGTCCTTTTACATAGCACTTTACTTTTTTCAATCCTGCTTCTTTTGCAACATTTACTGCATCTTCAGCTGCTAATTGAGCTGCGTAAGGTGTGTTCTTTTTAGAACCTCTAAATCCCATTTTACCAGCAGATGACCATGCGATAACGTCACCTTTTTTGTTGGTTAATGAGATAATGATGTTATTGAATGAAGCTGATATATGAGCCTCTCCAATTGCGTCTACAATAACTTTACGTTTTTTTGTACTTGCTTTTGCCATAAGTTTCAGTTTTCAGTTTTAGTTGATAGTCGCTAGAATCCTAAACCTTTTATAATTTCAAACAGATTCCTTCCAACGTCTAAATACTAAAGACTAAATTTTTAATTATTACTTAGTTACTTTTTTCTTGTTAGCAACTGTTTTTCTTCTACCTTTTCTGGTTCTAGAGTTGTTTTTAGTGCGTTGTCCACGTAATGGAAGTCCAGCTCTATGACGAATTCCTCTATAACAACCAATATCCATTAATCGCTTAATGTTTAATTGTATTTCAGAACGTAGCTCACCTTCAATAGTAAACGTGCCAACGGCTTCACGAATGTTGCTGATATCATCATCAGACCAATCTGAAACCACTTTGCTCTCGTCTACTTTAGCGGCAGCTAATATTTCTTTTGCTCTACTTCTACCTATTCCATAGATATAAGTTAAGGATATAACTCCTCTTTTTTGTTTTGGTATGTCTACACCTGCAATTCTAGCCATAATTAACCTTGTCTTTGTTTGAACCTAGGGTTCTTTTTGTTGATTACGTAAAGTCTTCCTTTTCTGCGCACGATTTTACAATCTGCACTTCTTTTTTTAACTGATGCTCTTACTTTCATCTGTTTTATTGTTATTTGTATATTACTGTCAGATGTAATCTTACGATTTCATCTTGTTAGTATCTATAAGTTATTCTTGCCTTAGATAAATCGTAAGGACTCATTTCTAATTTTACTTTATCTCCTGGTAATAATTTTATATAATGCATACGCATCTTACCAGAAATGTGTGCAGTCACAATGTGACCATTTTCTAATTCAACACGGAACATTGCATTTGATAATGCTTCTATAATTGTTCCGTCTTGTTCTATTGCTGCTTGTTTTGCCATAGTAATTAGGTTTTATCCTTTTCTGTTTTTACCAGTTTTCATCAAGCCATCATAGTGTTTATTCAACAAGTAAGAATTTACTTGTTGCATCGTATCAATTGCAACTCCTACCATAATTAGTAATGATGTACCACCAAAGAATAACGCCCAACCTTGCTGAACATTCATAAGCTTTACAATAAATGCAGGGAACACTGCAATTAAAGCTAAGAATATTGAACCTGGCAATGTTATTTGCGACATTATTTTATCTAAATATTCTGATGTTTCAGTTCCTGGTCTAATACCTGGAATAAAACCACCACTACGTTTTAAATCGTCTGCC
Organism: Winogradskyella sp.; assembly: GCA_020435515.1. Classification (GTDB taxonomy): domain Bacteria; phylum Bacteroidota; class Bacteroidia; order Flavobacteriales; family Flavobacteriaceae; genus Winogradskyella. The sequence continues at coordinate 2,493 of JAGQZO010000010.1, forward strand.
ATTT
>JAGQZO010000011.1 GCA_020435515.1 Winogradskyella sp.
TAGAATGGCATATGATTGGCCACGTGCAGCGCAACAAAGTGAAATATATGGCTGAGTTTGTAAGTTTAATTCATGGTGTGGATAGCTTTAAGCTACTTAAAGAAATCAACAAGCAAGCTAAAAGTCATAATAGAATTATCAATTGTTTACTTCAAATAAAAATTGCCGATGAGGATAGTAAATTTGGAATGTCTACTGAAGATGCCTCTACTCTACTTCAATCTGATGAATTTTTAGAATTAAAAAACGTCAAAATTGTTGGTCTAATGGGAATGGCTACATTTACAGATGACATGAAACAGGTTGAAAATGAATTTAAATTTCTTAAAACAACTTTTGAAAAATTAAAACAACTGCAAACCGAAAACTGCAAACTGGAAACGTTATCAATGGGCATGAGTGGCGACTATAAACTGGCAATAGAATGTGGCAGTAATATGATACGCGTAGGAAGTAGTATATTTGGTGAAAGAAATTATCAATAAGAAAAAATATTTACGCAATACTAGACATAGAAACCACTGGTGGTAAGTACAATGAAGAAGGTATTACTGAAATTGCTATCTATCGTTTTGATGGGCATAAAGTTACAGACCAATTTATTTCTCTTGTAAATCCTGAGCGCGAGATTCAGCCATTTGTGGTTAACCTTACTGGCATTAACTCTAATATGCTAAAAAACGCACCTAAATTCTATGAGGTGGCCAAACGTATTGTAGAAATCACAGAAGATTGTATTGTTGTAGCTCATAATTCGGAATTTGATTATCGTATTCTAAAAACCGAATTCAGGCGTTTAGGATTCCATTTTAACCGCAAAACCTTATGTACCGTAGAGTTGTCTCAACAACTCATCCCTAATATGGAATCTTACAGCTTAGGTAAATTAACCAGAGCTCTGGGTATTCCTGTAAGTGATAGACACAGAGCCAATGGAGATGCCTTAGCCACCGTAAAGTTGTTTAAGATGCTCCTGAACAAAGACTCTGACAAAAAAATTATTAAGCAAGCTGTAAAGATTGAACAAAAGCCTAAGTTAGCACCAAACCTTAAAGAAATCATAGAAGACTTACCAAGTGAAACTGGTGTCTATTACATTCACGATGCCGAAGGCAACATCATTTATATTGGTAAGAGCAACAATATTAGAAAACGAATAACACAGCATTTTACTAATAAGAATTCAAAATCTAAAAAAATACAGGTTAAAGTGGCTGCTGTTACCTACGAAAAAACAGGTAGCGAACTAGTTGCACTTTTGAAAGAAAGTGAAGAAATAAAAACCAACAAACCTATTTTAAACAGATCGTTAAAGCGAAATCAATTTACGCAAGGGCTTTATAGTTTTATAGATCATAACGGTTATGTAAACCTTCGTATTAATCCAATTAAAAAAGACCAGAAACCAATTACCACTTTTACCAATAGAAAAAGCGGTGTTTCATTTATGAATAAAATGGTTGAAACCTATGACCTGTGTACAAAGCTTTGCGGCTTAGAAAAGACGGAATCTAGTTGTTTTAACTATGGCATAGAGGAGTGTTTTGGTGCTTGTATACAAAATGAGCTACCTGAATTATATAATAAACGAGCTAATGAAGTCGTAGAAAAAAACACCTACAACAATAAGGATATGATTCTTATTGATAGAGGAAGGTTTATTGATGAAAAAAGCGTCATATTAATAGAAGATGGTGTGTTTAAGGGTCTTGGCTTTTTTGATTTAAATCATCAAATTAATAACCGTGAGATTTTAGAAACTTTAATAACACCTATGCAAAACGATAGAGATACGCAGCATATTATACAAAGTTACATGCGTAGAAACAAGCGTATTAAAGTGGTGCACTTGTAAGAGTTAAGTTACTTTTTGTATTTTTAAAACGTGGAATCAGAAAACAAACATAATTGGCGAACGAGACTTCATGAAATCATTTATGAAGCAGATACTCCTGCTGGTAAGTTATTCGATGTACTCCTTTTGGTACTTATTCTACTCAGTATTGTTTTAGTAATGCTTGAGAGTGTAAACAGTATTGATAAAAAATATCACAACATATTATACTTTGGTGAATGGGTAGTAACCATCTTATTTTCAATTGAATATATACTTAGAATAATAAGCGTAAAAAGACCTTTTAAGTACATTTTTAGTTTTTTTGGCATCATAGATTTTTTATCTACCATACCAATGTATTTCACTTTTTTATTTGGTGGTACACCAGCATTAGTAACTCTACGAGCATTAAGGTTACTAAGGGTTTTCAGAATATTAAAGCTGGCCAGATATTTAGGAGCTTCAAATCAACTCAAAGACTCAATAATTGCTAGTCGTGTTAAGATTCTTGTGTTTCTTTTTGCCGTAATGGTGTCTTCTATAGTGTTTGGAACTATAATGTATTTAGTAGAAGGTGCAGAAAATGGATTCACCAACATTCCTAAAAGTGTCTATTGGTGTATTGTCACTTTAACAACTGTTGGTTTTGGGGATATTGCCCCAAAAACTCCACTAGGTCAATTCATAACTACCATTATCATGATTTTAGGTTATGGGATAATTGCTGTACCCACTGGTATTGTCTCTGCCGAATATGCAAAAAACGCAAATAAGTCAGCCAAAAATGAAGGCCAAAAAGAACTTGACCACTCACATTCTACAGAAATAAAAGAAGTACACACAAACTCACAATGTTGTATGAACTGTTTGGCAGAAAAACATCAAGATGATGCTATTTATTGCCATAAATGTGGATGCAAACTTCATCATGACTAAAATCTTAATTTCTATAGTTGGCCCAACTGCTATTGGTAAGACAGCTTTAAGCATAAAGTTGGCACGACACTTTAGAACCGAAATAATCTCGGCAGATTCTCGTCAGTTTTTTAAAGAAATGAACATAGGGACAGCTGTTCCGTCATTAGATGAACTGAATACTGCAAAGCATCATTTTATTCAACATATTTCTGTAAAAGACAACTATTCTGTTGGTGATTTTGAACGTGATGCTATTTCTAGAATTAGAGAAATTCACAATGATAATGATGTTGTGGTAATGGTTGGAGGCTCTGGATTGTATGTAAAAGCGGTAACCAAGGGACTGGACAATTTTCCTCAAGTAGATGAAAAAATTCGATTAGATTTAAATGAAAAGTTGAAAAATGAAGGCTTAGAAGTACTTCAGAAACAATTAAAAATTTTAGATACTAAAGCCTATGAAGCTATTGCTATTGATAATCCGCAGCGTGTAGTTAGAGCTCTAGAGATTTGTATTAGCACAACTAAACCTTATTCTTCTTTTTTAACTAACCCTGAAAAGAATCGCAATTTTAAAACCATCTCAATTGGCTTAGATGCAGAACGTTCTATTATTTACGATAGAATTAACCAGCGTGTAGACATTATGGTAAAAAATGGTCTCATAGAAGAAGCCAGAGAATTGTTTGGACACAAAGACTTAAATGCTTTAAAAACCGTCGGCTACAAGGAACTTTTTAAATATTTTGAAGGTGAATGGACATTAGATTTTGCCATTTCGGAAATTAAGAAAAATACCAGACGATTTGCAAAACGCCAATTAACATGGTTTAGAAAGGATGAGTCTATCAAATGGTTTGATTACACTTCTGACATCAAACATATAATAAGACACATTGAAGAGCAGTTATAAAAAAAATCCGATACTTTCTTAGTATCGGATTTTTTATCTAATCTTCTTTATCGTTAATTACTAGCCTAAAACCTTCACCGTGTATGTTTAAAATTTCAACTTTTGGATCTGGTTTTAAATATTTACGGAGTTTAGCAATATAAACATCCATACTACGAGAGGTAAAATAATTATCGTCTCTCCAAATTTTAGTTAACGCTAATTCTCTTGGCATCAAGTCATTTTCGTGCAAAGCTAATAAACGCAATAATTCGTTTTCTTTAGGTGATAATTTAGTTGGCTCTCCTCCATCAAACTTTAAGAAACGAAGCTTGGAATTAAGATCAAAACGACCAATCTTAAACTCAAATTGCTTACTATCTGCAACAGAGTCTGTAGCCTTGCGCTGCATTATTGCTTTAATTTTCATTAACAACACTTCGCTATCAAAAGGCTTGTTTAGATAATCGTCTGCACCAACCTTATACCCCTTAAGCACGTCTTCTTTCATTGCTTTTGCAGTTAAGAATATAATTGGTACGTCTGTATTTTTTTCACGTATTTCTTTTGCTAGCGTAAATCCATCCTTATAGGGCATCATTACATCCAAAATACAAAGATCGTAATCGTCTTTTTTGAACTTTTCAAAACCTTCCATTCCATTTTTGGCATGGACAACGTCGTAATCGTTCATCATTAAATAATCTTTTAAAACAGTTCCAAAATTTGGATCGTCTTCTACCAAAAGAATTTTCTTGTTTTGTTCTTCCATGATTCGTTTTTATGATATTAACGGTAGCTTTATTATAAAAGTACTACCTTTTCCTTTTTCACTTTCAACTGATATGTGACCTTGATGGTCTTCTACTATTCGTTTTACATAGGCTAATCCTAACCCATGCCCTTTTACATTATGTACATTACCTGTGTGCTCTCTATAAAATTTCTCAAACACACGTTTGGCCACTTGCTTAGACATTCCGTTACCTTGGTCCGCTATCTTTAAAATAACGTTATTCCCAATATCCTCTGTATAAACATCTATTTTTGGCTCATCGTCAGAATACTTGACAGCATTATCTAGAATATTAACTATAACATTTGTAAAGTGAGACTCATTTGCCAAAACTGATGATTTTGAAGCCTCTAAATGGGTTTTTACATAGCCTTTTCTATCTTCAACAATCAACTCTATATGTGTTATTGCATCTTCAATTAGGTCGTGTAAATCAAGTCTTTCCTTACTTATATTAAGTTCATTTTTTTCTAGTTTAGATATACGCAATACGTTTTCTACCTGTGCGTGCATACGCTTATTTTCGTCCTTAATCATGCCCAAATATCGTTTTACCTTATCTTGATCGGCTATGATTTTTGGGTTTTTAATAGCATCTAAAGCCAAATTTATAGTAGCTATAGGTGTTTTAAATTCATGCGTCATATTATTGATAAAATCTGTCTTTATCTGAGATATCTGACGTTGTCTTATTAACTGGTAAATAGCACTAGAATATGCCAGTATTATAACACCTGTAAATACTATAGATAATACGATCATTTTGAGTATTGAAGACAACAAAAACTTCTTTCTCTCAGGAAAATCTACATAAAGTTTATAACTACTTTCGTTATTAGTGTCCAAAAAAATTGGCACACCCAAGAAGGCATTGTTTTTTTCAAAGTTTCTGGTCTGCACTTTGGTTGCCAAATCATCATCATAGATAGCGAACTCAAAATTTATATCTATTCCTTCATCCTTGAGGTGTCTTCTGAGCAAAGTCTCAACTTGTAAGGCTGAAACTCTCTTATAAATAGGCACTTCTCTTAACAATGTTTTGAAAGTATCTTCATAAGCTTTTTTATCTATCTCAGGGAGATTAGAAAACTCTACTAGGGTTTTTGTTGGTTTATTACTTTGGTTGCCATCAAGTGTACTTCTATCAAAATACTCCGTTTTACGCTCACTAGTAAAATTACTTATATCTATACTGTCTGTATCAATTTCAAAGAACAACGAAGGCACTTTGAAGCGCTCTTCTAAAATGGTATTACGATGAATTATGGTCTGATCATTAACTTCATCTTCTGTCGTAATATACAATTGTTTTATTGCGGTGGAATCTGGCTCTCTATTGTTAGCTATATAAGGTTGGATTAAACCATAAAACTTCCTAATCTCATAATCTTGAATGTCTCTAGATACAAAACTTAGAGCTCTAGTTACGCTTCGTGTAAAATTCTTTTCCTCATTCTCTAAACTATTATTTATAAAGAATGATTGCACAAAAATGATACCTATGAGCGACAAGCTCATTAAAACCACCAATAAGATGAATAGTTTTTTACTCATCAGCCAAATTTAACATTTTAACATTTAGCATAAATTATGTTTAACCTTACATTAACAATCAGATGAATCTTGAGTTTTTGATTTTTTTAGTAACGTTTGATGAATAAGTTTGGCTTGTTTCTTAGCTTCTTCCAAGTCATTATTTTTAATAATAAAGTCTGATTTTTTAATTTTCTCTTCATCTGATAGTTGATTGCGAATTATAGACTCTACTTTTTCTTTTGAAGCATTATCGCGCTGTATTACTCGCTCTATTCGTAAATTTTTGTCGGCAACAACTGTAATGATATAATCGTACTGGTATTCTAAATTATTTTCAAAAATTATGGCTGCCTCTTTTATAACATATGGTGAATTCTGTTTTTTTAACCAACGCTCAAAATGCGATGCTACTTTTGGGTGTACAATTGCATTCATCTTAGCTAACAACGTTTTGTCATTAAAAATTTTTGAAGCCAGATATTCTCTATTCAGTTTACTGTTCTCATAAGCAGGCTCGCCAAAAAGTGTTATAAGTTTTCGTTTAATAACTTTAGAACGATTCATTAAATCTTTAGCTTCTTTATCGGCAATATAAACTGGTATATTTTGAGACTCAAACCACTTTGTAATTGTAGTTTTGCCGCTTCCTATTCCTCCTGTTAGACCTACTATGATCATGCTACAACTTTATAAAATCTATACGTTTTTGTTTTATGTTAATGCGCTTTATGGATTCTGGCATTTTAGTAACCTTAGGAACAAAATAGGTCTGACTGTCGTTAATTTGGTTAAAATCACACTCTATAATAAAATCGGCGGGAGTTATTGAATTAAAACTTTCTAAATCTACGTAATATGAAACTGTTACTGTTTTTGGAAAATAATTGATTATAACATTTTCAGGTTTGTTAACTATGACCAAAGGAACTTCTACTTTACCTTCTGTGAAGCGTTTAACTTCGGCTTCTACATTTATAGATTTAGGAAAGACCTCTACTTCTTCTGTTTCAACCAAGTTAAGAGATTCTTTAATATTAGCATTAACTTCAGTTAACTTTAATTCATTAGTCACTACAGAAGTTATATCTTTTATTCTATCTATTGGCCCAACAATTTTTACACTATCCTGGCTAAGGGCAAAATCACCTTTTATGTCAAAACCTGTTGCATAATCAATGTTGGTTTTTAAGTTAACCGGTACGTACTTAGTTGCTCTTTTAGAATAACTTATATGAAGAACTTCAGGCTTTAAGGAGCGTATTTTGTAGGAATCACCTAACTGCTCTTCTAATATAAAGCTATTTTTCTGTACTTCGAAAATAAGCTCATCTTGCTCTATTGTTATATCTTCACTAGCATTTAAGGTTATTATTTTAGTATTTTCAAAAATATAAGGTACTAATGCAAAACCTTTGGCTTCTACTACAGCATCAATAGTATTGGATGTATCATCCTTGATTATTATTTCTTCCTCTAAGTCCGTAAACTTCACTTTAAGTTTTATAAGTTGATTATAATCACTAGAAAGTTTAGAAAAAATCAAAAAGACAAAAGCAATACCAAAAAAGATGCTAAAACGATTGATATTTCGTTTTTTAATAAAATCTAGTATGTTAGCCTTTTTCTTAGAATACATTTTATTTAAAAAATAGATATGGAAAAGCTTTTTCGGGTTGTTTTCCTAATACATTAAGATTAAAAACAGATTTTAAAAACCCATAACCGTAACCAAAAAACTGAACCAAAATAGCCACTAAAGAGCAAAGAGCAACAATTAAACTTTTACTGCTTTTTAAAGCCAAAATAAAAGCAACAACAAAATAAATTCCATACAAATACAATGGTAACATAATATTAAATAACCCAAAACTAATTGCTACTAGTAACCCAAAAGAAAACAAAGTTGGCAGCCAATATGTTATACTTTTAGATGTTGGATGCCATTGGTTAAGTATTGGTCTTACCATACCGAATTTGTTAACTTGTTTATAAAACTTAGACCAAGAAATGCGTCTTTTATGATATACAAAAGCTCGCTCTATTAAGGTAGTTTTAAAACCTAATTTTAATAATCTTAGGGATAAGTCTGGATCCTCCCCAGGATGTATACTTCCAAAACCTCCTGTTGCCAAAAATGCTTTTTTAGACAATCCCATATTAAAACTTCTTGGCTGAAAATCTTCTATCTGTTTTTTTCCCCCTCTTATCCCACCAGTTGTTATAAAAGATGTCATTGCAAAATTGATTGCTTTTTGAAGATTTGAAAATGATTGATGTGCCGCATCTGGACCACCAAAACAATCATAATATGTATCTAAAAGAAACCTGTTTACTTCTACCAAATAATTTGAAGGAAGAATAACATCTGAATCTAATATTATAAAATAATTTCCTTTAGCATGCCTCATCCCAAAGTTCCTAGAATCCCCTGGGCCGGAATTTTCCTTAAAAAAATAAGAGATGTTTAGCTGGCTACTAAAACTCTTAACAATATTCTCAGATTTTAAAGGAGAGCCATCCTCTACAATTACAATTTCATAGTCTAAATCACCCTCTAAAGCTATAAAGCTCTCAAGCAACTCTTTGGTTTCTTCAGGTCTGTTATATACAGGGATTATAAAAGAAAAACACAACTTCTCCATGGCTACAAAAGTAACTAAAGAAAATACAAAAGCCACCTATAAAGGTGGCTTTTGATAATTTATAAAATCTAAACTAAGTTAGTTCTTAACTACTCTTACAGTTTTGGTAGTATTAGCAATTGTAACTTTTACAAAGTAAGTACCATCTTGTAAGCTAGACATATCTAATTCACTATTAACAGCGTTTGGTGCAGCTCTTAATACTTCTTGACCTAGCATGTTATACATTGCAACATTCTCAATAGTGTTTTGAGCGTTTAATGTTAATGTATTTTTTACTGGGTTAGTATAGATTAATGATTTTGAATTCTTTTCTGGTTGTAAAGATAATGTAGATCCTTCCACAATATACAAAAGTTGATTTGCTGGAATATTTAGCAAAATATCCTCAATACCACTTAACCATTTGACCTTGACATAATCTATAATTGTACTATTACCTATACCAAAAATTTCCGTTCCTGAATGTTGGGACAAATAACCTTCGCCACAAAGAGTATATCTGAATTGTTTTTGTCCATTGATGGATATTTCAATAAATGAACCTATTCCATTTCTATTACTTTGTGTTCCCTCTAATTTTATTTTAAGCCAATTATTATTCTGAATAGTATTGTTTTTCCATAAGAAAATATTATCATGATTTATATTATTGACTACAATCTCAGGAAAACCATCATTATCAGTATCACCAATTGCATTTGAGTAACTTTCAGCAAAATCATTAGGTACAGCTGAATTATTTAGAAAATACTGATTGTTGCCATTATTTTCATAAAATGCTGAAGATAAATACTGAGGGAAAAAACCATCTGTTTCACCGCTAACGTATAAATCTAAATCACTATCATTATCTGCATCAATAAAAGAAGCACCCCAACCTATACTGTTAAAAGTGACTTGATAGAAAACTGCCAAATCCGTAAAAGTTCCGTCTTGGTTATTAATCAATAGAGCGGAATCTTGATCGGAATTTGTAACATAAATATCTAACCAACCATCAGAGTTTATATCACCTACCGTTACGGACATTGCGTCTATATACAAATCTGCACCTGAAGCTGCTCCTACTTCTATAAAAGTACCATCACCATTATTCTTGTAAAGTAAATTTGGATTATTCCCTTTATCATTTGAGACATATATATCTTGATCACCATCATTGTCGTAATCCAAAAAAGCAGAACAAAAAGACATGAATCCCGTATTCAGTAACCCAGCTTCTGAATTCACTAAAGTAAAGGTCTTGTCTCCATTGTTTTTATATAAAATATTTGGAATACTATTGTCCCTTATGCTTAAAAAAACATCTAAATAACCGTCATTATCATAGTCACCCCAAGATGCACCATAAGTAGGAAATGGGTCAACCAACATACCTGATATTGATGTAATATCCTGCATAATCATATTACCTAAATTTTCATATAACTTTAAAGAACTATTATCACTTGTAACAAATAAATCATTGTCACCATCATTGTCTATATCTACCCAATTAACTTGTTTATTTCTACCTGTATTTGACACATTTAAGTTGTGGATAACAAAATTGCCATTTATATTCTTTAAAAAATGAATTGGGTCCCCTAGTGAAGAACTAATTGTTATATCATCCCAACCGTCATTATCGTAATCGTAAAAAGAAATACCATTTCCTAGATAAGTATTCCCACAATTAACATTTATTCCTGAATTTAGAGCATTATTTGCGAATGAGATTTGACTATTTGATCTACCCAGACAAATCAAAAAATACAAAAGCAATAACTTTTTCATAAAATAGCATTTCCTATTTACCTCAATTTAAATTTAATAAAAAAGCCGCTCAAAAGCGGCTTTTAAAACTTAAAAATTCGTCCAATAATGAATTATTTTTTGATTATTCTAATCGTCTTTGTGTTATTATCAATGGTAACTTTAACGAAATAAGTACCGTCTTGTAAGCTAGACATATCTAATTCACTATTAACAGCATTTGGTGTAGCTCTTAATACTTCTTGACCTAACATGTTATACATTGCAACGTTCTCAATGGTGTTTTGAGAATTCAATGTTAATATATTTTGCACTGGGTTAGGATAGTAAGTAAATGCTGCTTCATTTTCAAAGCTACCTGTAGACAATGTAGCGTTAACAACAATATCAAAAGTACCTTCTACTCTTCCTGCAGCTGTAGGAGGTGCATTACCATCGCTCCATACTCTTACATAATACGTTCCGTTTGCTAAACCAAAAACATCAAGTGTTTCACCACCATTAGCATCAGAACAACCTAAAGAATTAGCTGCTAAAGCACCACAGTCATCATATAATGCAACATTAGCCTGATCTGAAGTACCTGTTATAGTAGTAGTAATACTTAAGTCACTAGTACCACCCGTAATTTCAACACTATACCAAACATCAGCTATTGAACCAAAAGTATCACATGTAGGAGCATCGCCAGGACTGGTAGTAGCACCAACTGTAGTACCAGAAACGGTTACTCCTGTTGTTAACGGAACAGCATTAGCACACTCATCATTTGCTGGTGCAGGTGTAGCTGGCACACAAGATACAACCATTTCAAAGTCACCTACACTTCCAACATTGTAGCCTTCTACAGCAATATAATAAATTGATGTACCATCAGTTGGGAAAGTCACCAAAGATTGACAACATTGACCACAAGCTGCTGTATTATCATCATTAGCTGCAACAAAAGTTAAATTACCAGATGTTCCTGTGTAAACTAATACAGATGTATCATAAGAAGAACCACAAAGGTTTATAGTTACATCTGAAGCTCCATCTACAGAACTATCTATTGAGAACCATACATTTGGAGCATCCATATCTGCACCACCGCCATCTGGAGCATCATCCTCATCCAAAGTTGCTAAAGATGTTGAACCCATAATGGTTCCTGAAGAACAATCTATTGGTGTAGCGTTAGCAAAGTCATCGTTTGCAGGAGGTGTAGGTGGTGTAGTATAACTAATCATTACCCATGAGCTATAAGTACCTCCACAGTCTGAACGTACATAAAAATCGTAATCTGTATCTCCTGTTAAACTTGTGAAACCAGCAAAAGTATTCATAGTTGATGTCCCACTTGCAGGCTCAGATGAAGGAGAAGGTAAGTTTGCATACTCCCAAGTAGTCTCAGTACCTCCCATAGACCAAGAAAAATCTACTGTAGTATCGGTCAATGATGTTATCATAACAGATGTAGGGTCAGGGCAAGATGGTATAGCTCGAACTCTAAATTTACCTACATGGAAATCATAATCTTCAGCATCATCAACACTACCATCTGTAGCATATAATGCAAATTGCACATTGCCAGTAATAGCTGTTAAATCCTCAACATAATCTATACCACCAACTGGAGGCTCATTACCTGCATTCCAAGTTGTTAAGTTAGACCAAGATGCACCACCATCAGTGCTCATAAGTAGTTGTACTTCATCATCACTTCCCATAGTATCATCTTGTGTTCCATTATTCCAATTGGTTACCGCTACATTTAATTCCAATTGATACGGTCCTCCAACTGATAAATCAAAAGTTGGTGACAATAACCATTCTTGATCATTGTTGAAATATAAATTTATTGCATTACTAGCACCAAAAGCGTATGAGGTTCCTTGTCTCCAATCTGAAGCGCCTAAATTCATTGGGCCAGTAGTAGTATCACCAGAGCCAGCCTCATCCCAACAAGCGTCTGGTACATTAACTGACATATCTGCTGTATAATCTGGTGTTATTGCCGCACATAAAGTTGTAAAAGAAACTGGACCTGCCCAAGTACTAAAACCATTGGCATCACAGTTAGAACGAACATAGAAGTCATAATCTGTATTTGGCGAAAGAGTTGTCCCTGAAGTTGCAGAACTGCCAAGACCTCCACCTGCAGCAATAGACGCTCCTGTACCCGGCGTAAAACCTGATGCTCCAAACTCAAATTCAACACCTAATGTTGCACCAGGATCATTAGTCCAAGAAACCACTGCCTCAGTAGCTGTTACAGAATCAAGCATTAAAGCGGTAGGTTCCACACAAGAAGGTACTTCAAATAATTCTACAACAATATTACTCCAGTCTGCACTAGAACCGGCATAGGATTGGCCGAATACGATATCCAATGTACCATCTACACCTGGCTCGTAATTGCCTGTTATAGTTCCAGAGAAGGTTAAAGTAGTAGCTGCTCCACTATTTGCAGCACCTGTACTAGGAGGGTCGATATCTGCAACGACACCATTAATTGTTACTAC